>NZ_JBVJIN010000033.1:0-30573 GCF_055586285.1 Actinokineospora sp. NPDC051303 | reverse complement strand
TGCGGGGAAGACCACCGCGTAACCCGCGGAGAGTATTTTTTTGACGGTGGTTGGCTAGGAGAATGTTCTTTTGCCGAACCTGTGGGACGTGCCCCCCCGCCCCGCCGGGCCCTGCGTGCCCGGCGCGAAGCCCACGATCGGCGCCGCCGCCGGGTCGACGCCCCTGGGCAGCAGGACGGTGCCGGTCACCGCCATCGGCTTTCCGAGCGCGTCGGTCGACAGGTACATCACCTGCCACGCGCCGCCGTGGTGGCGCGTGGCGGTGGCCTTCGACGGCCGCGACCGGATCACATCGCCGGGACGACCCGAGGGCAATGGGTTCGGCGGGAGGTAAAAGGCGTCTTCCGGGTCGTTTCGCACGGCGGCCAGAAACGGCGCGTTCTGCGCTTTGGCTGGCGCGTTCTGGGCTTTGGCAGGCGCGTTCGGGACCATCGCGGGCGCGTTCTGGGCCTTCGCGGGGGCGTTCTGGGTCTTGGCGGGCATGGCCTGCGCGGACGACGCCTGCAAGACCGAGACGGCCGCCGTGACCGCGAGCAACGACACCACCGCCACGGCTCGCCGCGGAGTGGGACGGTTGAGCACAGCGGTCATCCGGGGGAAATCACCACACGCGGACTGGCTGCGAGAAAAGGGAAACACCGGGGGAATAGTACATCCCGCCGCAAGAAGTTGATCTAGAAAAATCGTACAAATCAACGGGGCGTGTTTTCACAGAGCTGATGAAATCCGCCGAAACGGCCGGATGCCCGGCGGAGGAGTCTCCGCCGGGCATCCGGATCGAGCTACGAGCAGGCTAGCGAGCTGATCAGCCGCGGGCCGCGCGGCGACGCTGCCAGAACAGCGCTCCGCCGCCGAGGGCGAGCAGGGCCGCGCCGATGCCCAGGGGCAGCGCGATCGAGGCGCCGGTGGAGGCCAGGCCGCCGCCGGTGCCGCCCGCGGGGGGCGGGCTGCCGTAGTAGGCGGGCGGCGGGTAGTAGCCCGTCGTCGTGGTCACGGTCACCAGCGGCGGCTCAGAGGTCGCCGTGGACGACTCGGTCACCGAGGTGGAGGTGGGGGCCGAGGTCGAGGACGTGGCGGAGGTGGAGGACGTCGCCGAGGTCGACGAGGTGGCCGACGTCGAGGACGGCGGCGTGGTCGAGGACGGCGGGGTGGTGGACGAGGTGGAGGACGGCGGGGTGGTGCTGCTGGTGGGGCCGCCGCCACCGCCGATGGTGAAGCGCGCGAGCTCGGTGTCCTGGCCCGCGTCGAGCTTGCACTGGGAGGTGAACGTCTTGAGGTCGGTCTCGCTGCCGTCGGCCTTCTTCGGGGTCAGCGAGGTGGTGAAGTCGCCGACGAAGACCACGGTCTCGCCCGCGTAGGGCACCTCCTGGTCGGCCACGGTGCCACCGGCGATGGTGTCGAACGGGCCGGACGCCGGGACGTTGGTCTTCGGGATGATCAGGCCGGGGATCTTGATGTCGAGGACGTTGTCACCGTTCTCGCCGCGGACCGCGGCGTCCGCGGTGCCCTCGATGGTCTTGGCGCCGATCAGGGACAGGCCCTGGGTCGCGGTGGCGGGCACGGTGGCCGTCGCGGAGAAGTTCGAGGTCTTGAGAACGCCGCCCGCCGCGGCAGGCGGGGTGAGGTCGGCCTGGATGCGCACGGCGAGCTGCTGGGTGCCGATCAGCGGGAACGGGCAGCTGTAGGTGACCTTCTTGTCGATCTTCACGACACCGCCGCCAGCCGGGGGCTCGCTGGTCGAGGTGGTCGTGCTGGTGGTGCTGGTCGGCTCCGAGGTCGTGCTGGTCGGGTCCGACGTGGTGCTCGTCGGGTCCGTGGTGGTCGACGTCGGGTCCGTGGTGGTGCTGGTCGGCTTCGTCGTCGTGCTCGACGTCGTGCTGGTCGCGCTCGACGTGGTCGAGGTCGGCTGCGACGAGGTCGTGCCGCCGCCGGGGGCGACGGTGAACTCCAGCAGCTTGGCGTCCTGGCCCGGGTTCAGCTTGCAGTCCGAGGTGAACGTCTTGAGGTCGGTCTCACTGCCGTCAGCCTTGCGCGGAGTCAGCGAGGTGCTGAAGTTACCGACGACGATCGAGGTGGGACCGGCCTTCGGGAACGCCGTGGGAACCGGGCCGGAGGCGACCGTGTCGAACGCGCCGGAAGCGGGCACGTTGGTCTTCGGAATGACCAGGCCCGGGATGCCGACCGGCAGCGAGGCGCCCGCGTTGTTCAGCGTGATGTTCGCGACCGCGGAACCCTCGATGGTCTTGGCGCCGATCAGGGTCAAGCCCTGAGTCGCGGTGGCGGGAACCGTGGCGGTGGCGGAGAAGTCCTTGGTGGTGATCTCGCCGCCCTCGGTCTCCGGGGCGTTGATGGTCGCGCGGATGCGCACCTGCAGGACCTGGTTACCGATCAGCGGGAACGGGCAGGTGAAGGCGAGTGTCTTGTCCACCTGCACCGGGGCGGCCGAGCTGGAGCCCGCGGCGACCAGCAGGCCGCCCACCACCAATCCCGTCACGCCGACGGCGGAAGCCGCCGCCAGCAGGCGTTTGGAGTTCACGCGAATCCTCATCAATTCTCTTCCGTTCCCATGGGGACCAACCCGGCGACGACAATTCCCATAACCCCGACAGCGGCCGCGCGGCGAACAGCCTGCCCGAACCGGTTCGACCTCGTGTGTCGGGGAAAGTTCTGGATAACCTCCGCAGGAGACGACACAGGCCGAAACCAGCCAGCCACGACAATGCAACTTACCGAGCGGTAAGATGTAATGCAAGTCCCATCCGCGAACCGCCAACAATGATCCACTTGGCAAATAGGGCGTATTAGTCGGAACACTCTGCGCGACCGGTGACAATTACTACGCACTGCGGTCAACCGAGTGCGCACAGTGTCAACATGGCCGCCCTGACCAGCGGGCTCACCGGAATCTCACACGCGATCCCTTGTCATGATCGAACAAGGATCTAGTTGAGAAACCGTCGGTTTGTGACAAGAGACACCGAAACACCCACCCCCGTGAGTGGATTCTCGAAACTTCTCCACGAAGTTTGACAGTATGAACCGGGCATATTTATCGTCTGCGGAGCAAACCGGTCGCCGTCCTGGGGCGACCGGGATGGCACTTTTGTCACGAAGAGGTGGCGCATGTCGAGTGAACCGAGGCGGTCGCCGAGGCCGGTCGGACCGGCCGGGCAGGGCGCGCCGCTGCGCCTGGCCGGCCGCGACGGCAAGCCGACGCGGCCGGGGCAGGACCGCGGCGCCAGCGCGGCGCGGGAACTGTGGGCCTCGATTCCCCCCGAGCTGTCCATGCAGATGCGCCCGATGGCCGCGGAACTCGTCCGCGAGGTCGTGGGCGAGATCCAGGCCGCGGTGCCCGCCTACGCCGGGCCGCTGGAAGGCAAGCTGCGCGAGATCCTGGTCGGCTCGGTCGAAATGGCCATCGTCAAGTGCTTCGAGAACATGCGCGACCCCCAGGCCACCGAGGCGCACTGGGAAGCCGCGTTCCGCTACGCCGGGCGCGTCGAGTTCCTCGAAGGCCGCACCATGGACGCGCTGCAGACCGCGGTCCGCGTCGGCTCCCGGGTGGTGTGGCGGCGGATGAGCATCGTCGGCCGCGCCATGGGCGTGCCTGCCGACACCCTGTTCGCCATCGCCGACCGGATCTTCGCCTACGTCGACGACCTGTGCACCGTCGCCATCGCCGGATACACCGACGCCCAGGGCCACGCCACCGGGGCGCTGGAGCGCAGACGCAGGCAGCTGCTCAAGCTGATCCTGGCCGACCCGCCCGCCTCGCCGCAGGCCATCGCCGACCTCGCGGGCACCACCGACTGGGCGTTGCCCGAGCGAGTCGCCGTCGTCGCCCTGGAATACCGCGACGAGCTGAGCTCCCGCGACGACCAGCAGCGGCTGGCGATCCCCGCCCTGGGCAGCGAGGTGCTGGTCGACCTGGAAAGCGCCGACCCCTGCCTGGTCGTCGCCGACCCCGACCGGCACCTGCCCCGCCTCGCGGGCGAGCTGCGCGGCCGCCGCGCGGCGATCGGCCCGACCGTGCCGCTGGCCCAGGCTAACCGCTCGCTCCAGTGCGCGCGGCGGGCGATGGTCCTCGCCCAGCGCGGCGTGCTGCCCGACCAGGAGATCATCCGCTGCGCGGACCACCTGTCCGCGCTGGTGCTGCTCTCCGACGAGTTCCTGCTGACCCAGCTCACCGAACGCACCCTGGAGCCGTTCCGCGCGCTGACCACCAAGCAGCGCGACCGGCTCACCGCCACCCTGCTGGCCTGGCTGGAGACCCGAGGCGGCATCAACGAGATCGCCGCCCAACTCGACGTGCACCCGCAGACCGTGCGCTACCGCATGCACCAGATCGATGAGCTGCTCGGCGACCGCCTCAACGACCCGCAGGAACGGCTGTGCATGGAGATCGCCCTGCGCGCCCGCACCCTGCTCGACCCCGGCCTGCCGGTCCCCCGCGACACGGGCGACTCCACCGACGACACTGACGAGCCGGTCGCGCGCTCCTGCTGACCCCTGAGTCACCCTCCGTGACCAGGGCGAACGGCGGCTCTCCGATCGGGTAAGAGCGCCGACGGGGGTTGTGTCCTGAGCTGAGAAGCGTAGCGTCGGGGGTGTCCCGATCTTTGCGGTGACGCTGCGTTGGAGATGCCATTCGGGTGTGGCCACCCGGCTAGGACACATTTTCTGCGTGGCCGCCCCGACCGAGGGAGCGCCACATGGCCTACGACCTGGGCGAACTGACCGTCCGGCACGACCAACTCGACCACGTGCCAGTCCTGCGGCTGCGGGGCGACATCGACATGGCCACCTGCTCGACGGTCGCCGCCGCGCTGTGGGCCCGCCCGCGCGAACTGCTGGTGGTCGACCTGACCGAAGTCGGCTTCGTCGGCTCCTGCGGGCTGGTGCTGCTCGCCGAAGCCCAGCGGCGGGCCGTCGAGGTCGGCGGCCGGGTGCTGGTCGCCGGGTGCAGGCCCGCGGTGCTGCGCGCGCTGGAGGTGACCGACCTGCTGTCGGTGGTCAGCCCGCACCCCACCGTCGCCGACGCGCTGGCCAGCCTGATCGAGATCCCCGCGCCCCGCGCGCCCCACTGACGAATCATCCCGGCTCCGGAACCGCGGCAGCGCCGCAGGCGGCTCAGCGCCGAATCGTCACGCCCATGGGCTCCGGGCGGTGTCGACGGCACCCGTGTCGTTCTGGACCACCTGGTCCTCGGAGACCGAGCGCAGCGCCGTCACGGTCACGTGGCCCGCGGCGAGCAGGGCGGCGTCGGTGTCCGGGGCAGGCTCGGTGTCCGCGGCCACGGTGGTCACCTCGATAGTGCCGTCGGCGAGCCGCTCCACCGCGCTGCGCACCGAGCCGAACTCCGCGAGCCGGGCCCAGCGCGGCTCGCGCAGCCGGTCGGCGGGGACGTTGGGCACGTTGACGCTCAGCACCGTCGCGGGCGGGCTCGCCAGCAGCAGGCCCAGCGCGGCGGCCACCACCCCGGCCGCGGTCTCCCAATGCGCGTGCCCGTTTCCGTCGAACCCGACGTCCAGCGACACCGCCAGGCCGCGCACCCCCACGACGCTCGCGGTGAGCGCGGCGCCCACGGTGCCGGAGTGCAGAACGGCGCGGCCGATGTTGGCGCCCCGGTTGATGCCGGACAGCACCACCTCCGGCGTCCCGCCGAACGCCCCCTGGCACCCGACGAGCGCGATCAGCCCCGGGTGCGCGCCCACGCCGAACGCGGGCACGCCAGCCAGGCCCGGCAGCGCCCGCTCCTCGGTGACGATCCGGCGGTGGTCCTCGGTGGCCACCAGGCTCGCGCTGGTGCCGCTGGCCTCCGACAGCGGCGCGGCCACCGTCACCCGGGCGCCCGCGGCGACCGCGGCCCGGGCGAGCGCGGCCAGCCCAGGGGACTCGATCCCGTCGTCGTTGGTCACCAGCGTCGACTCGGCCATCCCATCGCCTCCCAGTTCCCGGTCGTCCCAGTCCCCGTCGTCCCGGTTCTCGCCGTTCCAGGTCTTCCGCCGTCCGGGCCCCGCCCGCCCGGTTCGGTTCCGTTGCGGCGTTTCCACCGACCCGGCACGGGCAGGATCTCGCCGGGCGGCGGTCGGCGGATGGCCGCCGCCGGTCATCCCCGCGAAATCGCGGCCAACGTCAGTCCCGCTCGATCAGGTGCCCCACCACGTCCGGGCCCGGGTGCGGCGCACCGGAGCCGTCCCGGCGCGGGTCCGGCTCGGGCAGCTCGATCGCCGACCCGGCGCGGCTCGCGCCAGCGGGCCGAGGGCCGACCCAGGCCAGCACCAAGCCCGCCTCGCCCTTGAGGAACCGGTGCGCGCGCACGCCGCCGGTCGCCCGGCCCTTGGCTGGGTACTCCGCGAACGGTGTGACTTTGACGCTCTGGCCGGTCGAGGTGACCACCATGGGCTCGCCGTGCTCGGGGTCGTCAGTGCGGACCGCGCCGAAGAACGCGACCGTCGCCGCCCCGGGCAGGTTGATGCCCGCCATGCCGCCACCCTTGAGGCCCTGCGGCCGCACCAGGCCCGCGGCGAAGCGCAGCAGCGACGCCTCGGACGAGACGAACACCAGCGTCTCGGTGCCGTCGGCGAGCCAGGTCGCGCCGACCACCTCGTCGCCGTCCTTGAGCGAGATGACCTCGAACTCTTCCGAGCGCACCGGCCACTCCGGCGCGCACACCTTCACCACGCCCTGGCGGGTCCCCAGCGCCAGCCCCGGCGAGCCTGCCGCCTGCTCCCCCAGCGGGGCGATGCCGACGACCTTCTCGCCCTTGTCCAGCGGCACCAGTTCGCTCGCGGCCATGCCGCCGCTGAGCGACACCGTGCCGCTCTGCTCGGGCAGCACCGGCAGCGGCAGCACGTCGGTCTTGACCGCCCGGCCCCGGTTGGTCACCAGCAGCACCTGCCCGCGCGCGGTCGAGTGCACCACCGCGGCCACCGTGTCGTGCCGGGCCCGGCCCCGACGCCTGCGCCCCTCGGTCGCCTCCTCGGACTCGGCCGCGGTCCGCGCGACCAGCCCGGTGGCCGAGAGCACCACCTGGCAGGGGTCGTCGGCGACCTCCAGCGGCCCGGCGGGCTTCGACGCGGCCAAGACCTCCTTGAGGTCGCCGTCGATCAGCGCGGTGCGACGCTCGGCGGTGAGGTCCTTGGCCACCTTGCCCAGCTCGGTGGACACGACCCGGCGCAGCACCTTCTCGTCATCGAGGATCTTGGACAGCTCCTCGATCTCGGCGCGCAGCTTGTCCTGCTCGGCTTCCAGCTCAAGCTTGTCGTAGCGGGTGAGCCTGCGCAGCGGGGTGTCGAGAATGTAGGTCGCTTGGATCTCGGAGAGCTTGAAGCGGCTCAGCAAGCCCGCCTTCGCCGCCGCGGCGTCCTCGCTGCCGCGGATCAGCTTGATGACCTTGTCGATGTCTAGCAGCGCGCGCAACAGGCCCTCGACCAGGTGCAGGCGTTCCTCGCGCTTGCGCCTGCGGTAGCGGGTGCGGCGGGTGACGACCTCGGCGCGGTGCCGCAGGAAGACCTCCAGCAGCGCCTTGAGCCCCAGCGTGCGCGGCTGGCCGTCGACCAGCACCAGGTTGTTGATGCCGAAGGACTGCTCCATCGGCGTGAGCCGGTAGAGGTCGGCCAACAGGGCCTGCGGGTTGACCCCCACTTTGCACTCGATCACCAGCCGGGTCCCGTTCTCCCGGTCGGTGAGGTCCTTGACATCGGCGATCCCGGTGAGGCGCTTGGATTTGGTGACCTCGTCGGTGATCTTCTCGATGATCTTCTCCGAGCCCACCTGGTAGGGCAGCTCGGTCACGGTGATCGCCTGCCTGCCCCGACTGCCCTCCAGCGGCCCGATCTCCACCTTGGCGCGCATCCGCACCACACCGCGCCCGGTCTCATACGCCTTGCGCACCTCGTCCAGGCCGAGCAGCATCCCCCCGGTCGGCAGGTCCGGCCCCGGCACGAACTCCATCAGCTTGTCCAGCGTCGCGTCCGGATGCATCAGCAGCCACCGCGCGGCGGCGACGACCTCGCCGAGATTGTGCGGGATCATGTTCGTCGCCATCCCGACCGCGATCCCCGAAGTCCCATTGACCAACAGATTCGGGAAAGCGGCTGGGAGAACGGTCGGCTCCATCAGCGAACCGTCGTAGTTCGGCCGGAAATCGACCGTGTCCTCCCCCAACTCCCCGACGAGCAACATCGCCTCGGCTGACATCCGGGCTTCGGTGTAACGACTCGCCGCCGGTCCATCGTCTGGGCTGCCAAAATTTCCGTGCCCGTCGATCAATGGAGCATTGAGGGAAAAATCCTGCGCCAGCCGAACCATAGCGTCGTAGATGGCCGTATCACCGTGCGGGTGGTATTTACCCATGCAGTTGTGCACGACGAAACCCTCGACCACAAAGGCGTGCTCGTCGGACCCTACTTGAATGTCGTAAGTGGTGTCCGATTCCACCACCTCGACGGACTCGACCGACACACCGCCCGGCGCCGCGCCGCGCTCGGCGACGATCGCGCCGAGCGCGTCTTGCTTGTGCCCGATCCTGGTCCAGGGCAGCAAAGCTCGCCCGAGCACGGCCGCGTCCCGGCCCGACACCGAGACCGCGTGCGCGGCGGCCTGGCCCGCGCGAGTCCATCGACGCGCGTGGATGCCTCGGTCGGCCAGCATCGAATACACCTGACGCGACAATGTCGCACTGGCGCTGGTGAAGACGATTTCCCGATCCGTCCTGCGCACCCGGCCGCGACCATCGAGCAATCCCGCGAGAAATGGCAACCACGCGGCACGGTCACCGAGCACGCTGTCCGGCACGCGCCGGTGGTCAATATCCGCTTTACCGGCCGCGAGCAACCCGTCGTGTCGGTCAAACGTGAGAATGTGCCCGTCACGGTCGGTCGGTTCGCTCGCTTCTCGCTTTCCGCGAGAAACCGTCACGCCCGTTTCGATCGCCCAGCCATGGGCCGCGTCCAGCGGTTCGGAGTCGCGCAGGTGAACGCGCACGCGTCCGTCCGCATCACCGACGAAACCTTCCGCGACGACCAGACCGAGCACGTAGTGATAGGGGTCGCCATTCGACTCCCACTGTGGGTGACGTCCGGTGCCGTATCCGACCGTTTGGCGGCCGAGGAGGTCGCGCGCCTCGGTCCAGCGCACGGTCAGGTCGTCGTCGACAGTGCGGAACCGTTGGCCTGGGGTCACCAGCATCGTGTGCCCGTTGGTCCAGGTCACCCGGACCAGCTCCGAGGCAGGGTTCTCGTAGACAGCGACAACCGGCACCGGCCTGCCCTCGCCGTCGAGCACGAGGTCGCCTAGTTCAACGGTCTCGATGGGGCGCAGGCCGTCCGGGGTCGACACCAGTGCGCCACGGACGAAGCAGTCGCCGACGACGCGGGAGGACTTCACGTAGGCGTGGGTGGGGCGGTAGCCCTGCTCGTTCATCGAGAACAGGATGCGGCGGTGCACCGGCTTGAGGCCGTCACGGGCGTCGGGCAGGGCGCGGGAGTGGATGACGGAGTACGCGTACTCCAGGTACGAGTCCTCGATCTCGGTCTTCACCGGGTTGTCGAAGACCTGCGCGCCCGCCTGGTCGAAGGCGGCGGGATCGACCTTGGTGGTCGAGGGGCCCTTGCGGCGTGCCATTGCTCAGCGCTCTCTCTCGTGCGGCTCGGGTGCGGGCGGGGTCAGACGTCGATCGCGGCTTGGTCGACGCGGCCGGAGGACTCCACCAGCCACGCCCGCCGCGGTTCGACCTTCTCGCCCATCAGCAGTTCCAGCGCGTTCTCGGCGGCTTCGGCGTCATCGAGGGTGATCCGGCGGACCGAGCGGGTGGCCGGGTTCATCGTGGTCTCCCACAGCTCGTCCGCGTCCATCTCGCCGAGGCCCTTGAACCGGGGCACCGGCGTGACGACCTGCTTGCCCGCCTTGGTCAGCCGGGCGACCGTGGTCTCCATCTCGCGCTGGGTGAAGGTGAAGATGGTCTCCGGGTTGCGTCCCTTGGTGGTGACCTTGTGCAGCGGCGGCATCGCCGCGTACAACCGGCCGTCCTCGATCACCGGCCGCATGTACTTGGCGAACAACGTGATCAGCAGCGTCCGAATGTGCGACCCGTCGACATCGGCGTCGGCCATCAGGATCACCCGCCCGTACCGCATCGCCCCGAGGTCGAACGTCCGCCCGGTCCCCGCCCCCAGCACCTGCACGATCGAGGCGATCTCTGCGTTGCGCAACGTGTCGGCCAGACTGGCCTTCTGCACGTTGAGTATCTTGCCCCGCAAGGGAAGCAGCGCCTGATACTCCGACACGCGCGCCATTCTGGCCGAGCCGAGGGCGCTGTCGCCCTCCACGAGAAACAGCTCGCTGCGGGACAGGCCGGTGGTGCGGCAGTCGACCAGTTTGGCGGGCATCGCCGCGCCCTCCAGGGCCGTCTTGCGGCGGGCGGCGTCCTTCTGCTGTTTCTGGGTGAGGCGGACGCGGCTGGCGTCGACGATCTTCTGGAGGACGATTTTGGCTTCGGACTTGGTCTTGCGGTCCTCGGTCCACAGTTTGACGTGCCGCTCCACGACGCCCTGGATGACCTTGGTGATGCCCGCGGTCGACAGCTCGTCCTTGGTCTGGGAGGTGAACTGCGGCTCGGGGATGCGCACGTGCACCACCGCGGTCATGCCTTCGAGCACGTCGTCCAGCGTGGGCGGGTCTTCCTTGGGCTTGAGGAGGCCGCGGGTGCGGGAAATGGCCTCCTGCAACGCTTTCACGGCGGCGCGCTCGAAGCCCTTGCGGTGGGTGCCGCCGTGGGCGTTGCGGATGGTGTTGGTGAAGCACTCGACCGTGCGCTCGTAGCCGGTGCCCCAGCGGAACGCGACCTCGATCTCGGCCCGGCGCTCCACTTTGGACCGCATGACGCCGTTCTCGTCGGCGGCGTTCTCCTGGTAGGTGCCCTCGCCGACGATCAGCAGGGTGCCCGAGACGGCGCGCTCGCTCGACGGGGCGAGGAAGTCGACCATGTCGGTGAGGCCGTTGGGGTAGTGGAAGGTCTCCTCGGAGATCGAGTCTTCGACCGCGGTGCGCAGCACGTAGGTCACGCCGGGGACGAGGAACGCGGTGTTGCGCAGCTTGGTCCGCACGCCCTCGACGTCGAGGGCGGCGCCGTTCTCGAAGTAGCGCGCGTCATACCAGTAGCGGATCGAGGTGCCGGTGGACTCGCCGCGCTTCATCTTGCCGACGATCTGCAGGCCGGACTGGCGGGTAAACTTCGCCTTCGGGCCGGGGCCGTCGAACACCCCGGGGACGCCGTGAGCGAAGGACATCTGGTGGACCTTGCCCTCCCGCTTGACGGTGACGTCGAAACGGTGGGACAGGGCGTTGACCGCGGACGCGCCGACACCGTGCAGTCCGCCGGAGGTCTTGTACCCGGAGCCGCCGAACTTGCCGCCCGCGTGCAGCCGGGTGAGCACGAGCTCGACACCGGAGAGCCCGGACTTGGCGTGCACCCCGGTCGGAATGCCCCGGCCGTCGTCATCGACCTGCACGCTGCCGTCGGCGTGCAGGGTCACCACGACCCGGGTGGCGTGGCCCGCGACCCCCTCGTCGGTGGAGTTGTCCACGACCTCGGCGAACAGGTGGTTGATGCCCCGGCTGTCGGTCGAGCCGATGTACATGCCGGGTCGCTTCCGGACGGCCTCCAGACCCTCCAGATGGGTCAGGTCGTCGGCCCCGTACAGGGTCTCGGCTGTCACTGGGTCGCACTCCAAGATCGTGGTGTCGCTCGAACAGGTGTCCCAAGGTACCGGAGGCTATCCGCCACCCCCGACGATGTGGCGGCACCGCGCCGCCGCTCACCAGTGGTCCGGCACACGCCCCGGCCACCACTGTCCGCCACGAGCCGAACCGCGGGCGTCGAATGGGGAAAATCCCGGCGGCCGAACATCGGCCGCCGTCTTGACCAGCCGCCCAGGCCGGTCGTATGGCCTAGACCAAATCCGCACCTCCCGATCCCTCTGGCGCACCCGCGCCCGACGGGCGCAGGCGTCCCACTGCTTCCCGATTCCCCCCGCCCTACCCGGCGGAAACGTCGTCCACCGAAGTGGAGAGCAGATGAGACACCAGCGCACCCTCGCCACCGTCGGCCTCGCGTCCCTGCTGGTCGCCCTGCCCGCGAGCCCTGCGTCCGCCTACGGCCACGTCAACACCCCGCCGGGCAGGCAGGCCAACCGCGCACAAGGCCGGATCGGCGACTGCGGCCCGATCGTCTGGGAGCCACAGAGCGTCGAGGGCCCCAAGGGGCAGAAAAACCGCCACGGCGGCCTGCCCCAGTTCGCCCGACTCAGCGACGAGACGAAGAACTGGCCCGCCACCCCGGTCAGCCGCCGGGTCGAGTTCACCTGAACCCGGACCGCCCAGCACGCCACCACGACCTGGGAACACTTCATCGGCGACACCCGCATCGCGGTGTTCGACGACCACGGCGGCCGCACCGGACGGCAGAAGGTCCTGGCCGTGCGGAGCATCGCCGACACCCCGATGGCCTTCTACAACCGCGTCGACCTGCGGGTGGGGCGCCACGCCGCCAACCGCGGGCGCTCCCCGCCCGCACATCGGGCCGCAAACCCGACGCTCCCCCTGACCCGCCCGCGGCAGCCCGGCCGCGGAAGAACAAAAGGAGAACAACGCCTCCGTTTGGCGTTGTCCGCGGTCCGGTCGAGTCGTCGTGGCCGGGTCACCGAGGACGGGCGGCGTGGCTTGTCTAGGGCGCGGTTGTTGAACCCAGCTTCCCCAAGATGTTCTGCAGGTGCGTGGCGGCGGTGGGCTCGGAGATCACCAGCCGGGCGGCGATGTCCCGGTTGGTGAGCCCCTGGACCACCAGCGTGGCGATCTCCGCTTCGCGGTTCGTGAGCGGGCCGAAGGGGTCCAGCGGGCTTTCCTCAGCCGCTTGCGCTTCCGTTACCCGCTCAGCCAACGCGCAGCGGACGACCCGATCGTCGGGGAGCGCGCGTCCGGCGGCAAACGCCCGGTCGAACGCGGCGTCGCCGAGCGCCTCGCCGCGCCGGTCGGCGATCCAGGCCAAGGTTTCGAAGCCGCGCACATGCAGGGCCTTGGCCCGCAGGACGTCATCGGAGCGGGTCGCGGCCCAGTTCCTCGGCCTCGGCCACCAGCGGCGCCATCCGGTACAGCTTGCCCAGCCACAGGGTGTACAGGGCAGCGGCGCACAGCGCGGAGGGCCGGTCGGGATGACCTCGCGGAGTCGCGAGGCTTTCACCGTATGGTGGCGCGGCACCCTTGGGCATGAGCACCGGCATCAGCGCGTGGCAGGATATCGGTCCCGCCTGGCCTTCTGGGGCACATGGTCCAGTAGGGAAATTGATAATCAAGACGGCTTTCTTGATATCGTCGTCGCGCATACGGGCAGCGACTTTGACCTCGACGTGATAAGCGGTGACAGCGGTAGCCCCGGTCTTCCGCCGACCGAGCCGCGGCCTCGCCACGACTTCGCGGCGGGCGATTCCGCCCGATCACACAAGGAGCACGCCGTGCCTGGACTCTTCCAGCTGTGGGAGGAAACCGGCCGCGAGGTCTTCGTCGAGGTAAATGCCCAGATCCATGAGACCTGCCGGGTGGCCGAGTTCGTTGAACACTCGGTCGTCCCGGACGCAGCGCACGCCCGGGCGCGAGGGGTGCGAGAAGGTGATTCGCGAACAAGGATCTGTGATTGGGCCGACGACCTCATGAGCGATGTCGTAAGCTCCCAGCTTCGCGATGCGGAAGCACTGGGCAGCGGCGAAGCCGACGGCCCTGTCCAGAGCCTCCCTGCGTGTCGGGGCGGGGGGCCAAGCCAGGTCGGCTATGTCGAAGGAGTCGACGGCTCGCGCCGGGGCGCCGGGGGTCAGGCAGGTCAGATCCGATGACGGCGCCTGGTCCCATGGCCGCTTATTGGCCCTTCGGACAACAACGTGCAGGGACTCCCCGACAACAGCCGCGTCCATAATGGAACCGAGCCCCAGCTCCCATTCCTGACGCCCACCGGAATCACTCTGCCACCGCACCTTGGCGGTCCAAACAGTTCCGCGGAGGTCCGAATCGTAATGCCACCGAGAGTCGTCTCGGCCAGGGAGAGACCCAGACCGGGAAAACCGGTATCGCGTCGCGGGGGTGGTCGCGGGGGCCTGGTCGCGCGAGAGGGTCCCCGCGGGAACCTCGATGCGGACGGTGTCGCCGTCCGGCGGAGTGGCGATCCATGCCCGCCTGCCGTCGGTCCATGCCGTTCTCGGCGGCCATGCGAACGACGACGGAGGCGTCCAGTCCCGCCAGGACAAAACTTCCGCCACCGCCCCATCCGCGTCCACAAGCGCGGCGACAGGTTGCACATCGTCCACAGCGACGATGTGCAACCCGACAGGAACCACCATCGACGGCCGAAAGCGCCGCACGAGATTGCCCTCAGAATTCACCCTATTCAGGGTACCAGCACACCATGGTCAGGGACTGGCAACAGGATCTGTCGCACAGGTTCGCCAGTCGTTTCCACCACCAGGCGTGTTGGTGAAAAGCGTGTAGGTGAAATGGCGCGCGTCGTCCACAATCGCGGTGGCCATAAGGGGTGTACCCGCCCGGTAACGGTACTCGTAACGGCTGCGACCAGGCGAGTCTGCGACCTTCACGCCCCGAAGTATCGTGTTCCTGAAGCAAAGTCCAAAGTCCTGTTGCGTTTCCGGGAAGACCGGGTGCACCGTCCCCGTCGATTCTGGATGCGCTATGTGGATAACTCCAGACAACTCGTCGCCACAGAACAGCCGCTCGACCGTGGGCACCGGGTTGGCCACCAGAGCGCCTACCCAGCCGTCACCGACGTAGTTGTCATTGTTTGTAAATTCGTCGATGCACTGCATCGGACTCGGCCGCAACGGCGGTGGTGCTGCCGCCGAGACACCGGACAGTCCTACGAGAGCCAACGGCAAGCCCGCCACTATGGCCGCAAGCCTGCGATGGGCGCGTTTTCCCGCTTGTATCGCGAACACAAATCCCCCGAACTGGTCACGAAGCTTGATCATTCCGGTCGAGCGGCGGCATAGTCGCCGCGATACGCCCGCCGAACGTTCCCTCCCCGATCGAGACTACCCGCGGAAAGAGAGCAACCTGCAATGGTACGTTCGGGTGAATGTTTGACAGCGGACGTCGGGGCGTTCGGGTCACACCTGTGGGGACTCCTCCAGGACGACGTGGACGTTGGCGCCGCTGATGCCGAAAAACGACACCACCGCGCGCTTGGGGTGGGAGGCAGGGCAAAGCATGGTGTGCGATGCCGCCCGCGGGCCGAGTTGCCGCTCACTTTGGTGAGCGTGGTGAAGAATGCTCATCCGAACACGTTCCTGCTCATCTGGTTCAAGAACGTCGAACAGGCCGGGAGCGACCGCGCTGGTGACCGTCAATCCGAAAAGTTGCAGCAGACCACGTCTTTTATGGCGCCCACCAATCCGCGCAGGAGTTCTGCTTCCCAGCTACCGCAGTCCGCTCGCGACCAACCGCTCGTCAAGCTGCTTCACAGCCGCCAAGTTCTCCCACGGGGTGAGGGTACGTCGGACTTCATGAATCTGGTGGTCGATCCTGGCTGAACGGTTTTGGGCCAACACTTCCGGCACGCCCCCGAGCATCCACGCGGCTTCCTCGATGTTGCCTGCCACCACGTGGGCTTCACTGAGCCTGATCTTTCCCACAGCGACATCACGTGGCTTGGCGAGAGCAGCGCTTGACGTGTAAGAGTCAAGCGAATCGCTCATCACTTGGATGGCCTCATTTACGCGACCCAGGGCAAGCAGAGATTCCCCTCGGCGCCCGGTGTGCAACTCATCGCTGTACGCATAGAGATATGGGGCTTGGGGCTCCTCGCCGCATCGGGGCAGGTAGGTTCGGGTTTCTTCCAGCTTCCGCATGGCCGTGTGAGTGTCGCCAATAGCCGCGAAGGCGCAGGCGGCGGTGTCTGACGCAAAGGCTCGCACACCGACGTTGTCTGTGTGGGCCACCCACGTCTGAGCCGCGACCGCGTAGTCCACACCGACCGCAGGCAAATCCATCCACAAGGCCAGTTGCGTCATGCTCGCAAGAATGTAAGCCGCCCGAGTCACGTCTTGAGCCTGATGAGCCGTTTCCCGCGCCTGCTCATAGCAACGACGAGCACCGACGAAATCGTTCTTGTTGAAGACCAACCAGCCGCATTTCTGTTGCGCGTTGGCGAGTGCTGACAGCAGCCTGGGCCGCAACGAATCAGGGCAGCTCGGCACCATGCCGCTCAAGACCTTTGTCTGGGCGAGCAGGGTATGCAGCGCCGCCTGCGGACCGAACTGGTGATCGGTTACACGGGCGTATTCGACGATGGTCTCAATGTGGGCGATGACTTGTTCGTCCACCCGTTCAGGCACGGCGATCGCACCCAACACCCGTTCCTGCTCATCCGGGTCGAAAGCGTCGAACAGGCCGGGAGCGATCGCGCTGGTGGCTGTCAACCCGAAAAGCTGCAACAAACCGCGTCGTTTCATGGTGTCCACCAATTCGCGCAGGAGTTCTTCGGCTTCCGTGCTGGGTGTTGGGTTTTCAGCCGGGGGTATCCGCAGGCGGAGCGCCTTGCTTCGGGCTTCGGCCAGTTCGGCTTCCCGTGCTTCCAGAAGGTGCGCCTGGCAGGCCGCGTCTAATGCCCGGAACGACTCCAGGAGTGCCCCGTTCGCGCCGACCGTGCGGTCGGCCACCGACCAGAACTGCTCGTCCGCCCGGTAGCGGCCCTTCTCGATGTGCGACAGCGAGGTGCGGTCGTAGTGCGTGACCCGAGCCAACTGCTCCTGGGTCAGGCGCGCGGCCTTCCGCAGGGCGGCAAGTTGCTCGCCGAGGCGACCGCGCAACTTGACTATCGTTTCCGGCTCACGGGGCATCGCACGCACGCTTTCGCTGTCCCAGACACAAGTTCGACCAGCATAGCCACAGAGTGTGCGCGTGTGGCAACCCCTTGTATCCGGAAGCCCACAATCGGCCACACAGGATTGAGTTCCGGCATGGCATCCCGGAAACCGCACACCGAGCGGTTCGGTGCCATGTCCTGTCACCGAGCCACGGGAGCCCATCCGGTGCCGCACACCGTCATCACCCAAGCCGACGCCCTTTCCCGCCTGCCCGCGCTGAGCGAACTGCCTGGCATCCAGCGGGGTGGGTGGACGTTCCACCTGCTCAGCGAGAACGACACTGTCTCCGGCTTCGCCGCCAGCCGAAGCGGAGCGCGGCACATCGACGTGGTCTTCGTCTTCGACCAGCGGCAGGTGCTGGGAGTGCGCGTGATCCCCGACGATGGCGGCGGCATTGTCTGGGGAACCCACGGCGACGCCGTCGCCGACGTGGCCCGGCGACTGGTGGAAGTCCCGGCGCCAGGCGAGCCAGGCGCGCCGGACGTGATCCTCCCGGTCACCGCGTTGGGCGCACCCGGAACCCTGGGCGGCGCCGCATGAGCAGCGCCAGGACAGACCTCGTCGTCCCCTACATCGCCACCTGGAGCGAAGAACGCTGGGACGAACACCCCCGGGTCGTGGAACGCCCCGGCGGCTCCGGAATCGCCTACCCCGACGAAATCCTCGCCGACCGCGACCAGCGCGGAATCCTTTGGGACCGGGCGACCAGCAGGCCTGGACACGGCAAACCCCAGTTCGCCAGAATCCACCCGCTGCGCCAGCGCAGGGCCATGCGCAAACTGCTCTGCCAAACCTGCGGCAACCCGGCCGACTGCACCCGCCACGGTGTCCTCTGGGTTCTCCGCGACACCGGCCAGCCGTTGACCGAACACCTGCTTGTCAGCGAACCGCCCATCTGCGTGCCCTGCGCACGGTTGTCCGCCAAGCTTTGCCCGGCCCTGCGAAAGGGGCACATCCTGCTGCGAGCCGAATCGTTCCCCCTCTTCGGAGTCGACGGACTGCGCTACGGCACCGGCCGCCCCGCCCCCATCCCCATCGACCACCACGTCGTCTCCTTCACCGACCCGGCGATCTGGTGGACTCTCGCGGCCAAACTGGTCCGCGAGATCGGCGACTACACGATCCTGACCCGCTAGACCCAGGTCATCCGCGTCCGGCGGTGATCTCGTCGTAGGTGGGGAAGCGGTGGGCGATGGAGTCGGGGAGGAAGTCGGCGACCCAGCCGTCGTCGTCGTGGAAGAAGCGGATGGAGACGTAGTCGGGGCGGGTGCCCATGTCGAACCAGTGGGTTGTCTTCGCCGGGACGCTGAGGAGGTCGCCTGCTTCGCAGAGGACGGCGTGGACCTTGCCGTTGGCGTGCAGGTAGAAGATGCCGGAGCCGCGGGCGAAGAAGCGGTCCTCGTCGTCGTCGTGGGTGTGTTCGGCGAGGAACTTGGCGCGGGCCGCCGCCGCTTGGTCCCGCCACTGGGGGGTGTCGGCGGGGGTCATGGCCACGGCGTCGACGAAACCGTAGCCCTCGCGGGCCGAGATCTCGTCCACCCGCGCCCGGTAGGCGTCGAGCACCTGCTCGGAGGTGGGCTCGGCGGGCAGCGCGACCAGCGGCCAGCAGTCGAACCGGACGCCGATGCCGCCGAGCACGGCGCGGATCTCACGCTCGTCCTCGGTCCTGGCCAGCGCGGTGGCCGGGTTGTCGTCGGCCCAGACGGTCAGCAGGGTCATCGGGCGCACCTCACTCGATCGTGGTTTTGAACCGCAGCAGCCACTCCAGGCACTCGGCGCGGTGCCGGGCGGCCATCAGGTCCTCACCCCACACGTACACCCCGTGGCGGGCCACCACCAGCGCGGGTGTCTCCGGGTCGAAGCTCGCCTCGAACGCGTCGCCGAGGACGCGCATGTCCTGGGAGTTGGGGACGACCGGGATGGTCACCAGGTCGTCGTGAGCGGCGCGGCCGAAGCCCTTGAGCATCTCCAGGTCGCGCAGCTCGATGCCGCCTGGCCAGCGTTCGGCGGCGATGACCGGGGCCAGCATGTGCAGGTGCACGACGGCGCCCGCGCCCGCGACGGCGGCGATGCGGGCGTGCAGCCCGGCCTCGGCCGATGGCCGCTGGAGCTGGTCGGGCAACGCCTCGCCCTCGGCGTCCACGACAACAACGTCCGCGGCGGACAGCTCGCCCTTGTCCAGCCCGCTGGCGGTGACGACCAGGCGCAGCGGGTCGTGGTCGAGGGTGACCGACAGGTTGCCGGACGTGCCGCGCATCCAGCCCATCGCGGTGTAACGGGCGGCCTCGGCGGCGAGCGCGTGACCTGCCTGGAAGACCTCAATCATCGGTCACGATCCGGAACTCGTCGAAGGACTTCGCGACCCGGTGGGCGCCGAAGTCGGCGGCGGCGAACGGCTCGCCGTCGCGGGCGAGGCCGACCGTCTGCCAGCCCGCCTTGGCCGCCGCGTCCAGCTCGGCGGGAACGTCGGAGAGGAACACGATCCGGCCGGGCGTCGGACCGCCCAGGCCCTCGGCGATGGCCGCGTACGAGGCAGGCTCGCGCTTGGGGCCCGCGTTGACGGTGTCGAAGTGGTGCCGGAACAGGCCGGTCAGGTCGCCCTCGGTGGTGGTGGAGAACGACGCGATCTGCCCGGCGACCGAGCCGGAGGAGAACACCGCGAGCCGCAGGCCCGCGCCGTGCCAGGCGCGCAGGGCGGGCACGACGTCGGGGAAGTACTCCGAGACCAGGTCGCCGCGGGCGTAGCCGTCCTGCCAGATCAGGCCCTGGAGGTCCTTGAGCGGGGCGGCCTTGCGGTCGGCGGCCATCCAGCCGTGCAGCACCGCGACGACCTCGGCGGTGGTCGCGTCCTCAGGCAGGCCCGCCTCGGCCTTGGTGCGGGCCACGGCCGACCGCACGGTCGGGTCGTCGGGGTGGGCGTCGATCCACGGGCCGAGACGCGGGCGGGCGTAGTCGTAGAGCACGACGTGGACCCCCGCGGTCGGCATCAGGGTGCCCTCGATGTCGAGGACGACCCACTGGGCGTGGAGCGTGTCGGTCACGGTCCCTCTCTCCGTTGGTCCTGGTAATCCGCCAGCGCGTCCGGGGCGAACGGGCCCCGGTCGGTGACGATGGTGGTCACGAAACGCGGCGGGGTCACGTCGAAGGCCGGGTAGTGGCCGCGAACCTTGTCACTGGCCGTGCGCACGCCGAGAGTGTGCAGCACCTCGTCGCCCGCGCGGTGCTCGATGGGCACGTCGGCCGCGGTGGGCGCGGCCGGGTCGGGCGCTTGGACCTGGGCGTGAAACGGCACGCCGAAGGTGTGCGCGGCGATGGCGAGGCCAAGGGTGCCGACCTTGTTGACCACGTGGCCGTCCATGGTGACCCGGTCGGCCGCGGTCAGCAGGACGTCGACCTCGCCCGCGCCGAGGACGGCCGCGCCCATGCCGTCGGTGATCAGGGTGGTGTCGACGCCCATCTCGGCCAGCGTCTCCGCGGTGAGCCGCGCGCCCTGCAGATAGGGGCGGGTCTCGGTGCAGAAGAACGAGACGCGCTTGCCGAGCCGGGCCACGGCGGCGACGGTCTCGATCAGGTAGGCGTCGGCCCAGCAGTGGGTGAGCACGCGGGCGTCGTCGGGCAGCAGTGCGGCGCTGTGCTCGCCCAGCGCGCGGCTGGCGGACCGGTAGCGCTCGTCGCCGACCGCGGCGCCTCTGGTCGCCACGGCCACCAGGTCGGCGCCCGCCACCGGTCCCGCCGCGTCGACTTCGGCGAGCACGACCGCGACGGCCTTGCGCAGGTGGTTGTTGGTGGCCCGGCTCGCGATGAGCCGAGCGCCGGTGCGGTCGAGGGCTGCCCGCGCGTCGGCTGGCGGGAGTTTCGCGGCATCGCGGGCGGCCAGGACCATGGCGAACAGCGCCGCGAAGTACGGCCCGGAGGACTGGGTGACCATGTCCTCGATGGCGACCGCGACATCCTCGGCGGTGGCGCACCGCACCCAGACCCGCTCGAACGGGAACCGGCGCCGGTCGAGGATGAGCACGCCGTCGTCATCCAGCCGGACGCTGCGGGCGAGCGTGGGCTCCGCCTGCGACCGGTCGACAGTCGACCGCGCCCCGGGCGATCGCTCGGCGGTCGATCGCTCCCCGATCAGCTGCTCTGCGGTCGGCCACTCCCCGGGCGACCGTTCCCCGGGCGACCGCTCCCCGATCGGCCGCTCTGCAGTCGGCCACTCCCCGATCGGCCGTTCCCCGGGCGACCGCTCCCCGATCGGCCGCTCTGCGATCGGCCACTCCCCGGGCGACCGCTCCCCGGTCAGCTGCTCTGCGGTCGGCCGCTCCCCGATCGGTCGCTCTGCGGTCGATCGCTCCGCGGTCGGCCGCGCGGTGACTGGCTGGTCGGCCATCAGCTGTATCCGGTCAGTGGCGGCAGGTCGCCGGTGAGCAGGTGCCTGCCGACCTCGGTGGCCTTGTAGACGGCCGGGTCGTGCAGGGTCAGTGTGCGGGCGTTGCGCCAGAACCGGTCGAGTCCGTACTTGGCCGCCGTCGCGCGGGCGCCGGTCAGCTCGAAGACGCGGCTGCCGATCTCGGTCGCCAGTTCGGAGGTGACGACCTTCGCGGTGGAGATCCGCACGCCGGTCTCGCCGCGCTGCTCGGCGGTCAGCGCCGCGCCCTGGGCCTCGGCCGCGTCGAAGGCCTCCACGGCGAGGTCCACCAGCAGGTCGGCGGCGTCGAGCCGGGACCGCAGCACCCCGTAGGCGGCGAGGACGTGCGGGTCGTCCACCGCGCGCTCGACGCCGGAGGCGGGCCAGGCCCGGGAGACGTCGCGGGTGTAGCGGGCGGCGGTCGCGAGCGCGCCCCGCCCGACGGCGGCGAGCACTCGACTCAGCACGAGCTGGAAGCCCAGCGCCGCCAACGAGTCCCGCTGCGCGCGCGGGTCGCCGGGCTCGGGCTGCGCGCCCAGGATGTCCTCTCGCCGCACCTCGACGTCGGCGAAGTCCACTCCCCCGCTGGCCGACAGCCGCTGTCCCAGGTTGTCCCAGTCGCCCAGGTAGCGGATTCCGCGCGCGGCGGCGTCGAGCACGAAGGTGACCTTGCGCCCGGTCGCCTCCTCGTGCGCGCTGACCACGAGCCGGTCGGCGACGCTGGCGCCGGTGGCGAAGAACTTGCGCCCGCGCACCAGAAGACGGCCGTCCACCTCGGACATGATCAGCGCGTCGTCGCGCGGGTTGGCCACCCCGGCCCAGAACCACCCGTGCTCGGCGGTGGCCCGCTCCAGCCGCTCGGTCACTTCGGGGCGGTCGAACAACCGGGTGCGCCACACGTGCAGGTAGTGGTAGCCGAGCAGATGCCCGACCGACCCGTCCGCGGCGGCGATCTCGGCGAGGACGGCGTGCGCGGTCTTCCAGTCCTGCCCGTGCCCACCCCGCTCGACGGGGATCAGCAACGGCAGCAGACCACTCTCCCGCAGCAGGGCGACCTCGTGGACCGGCTCAGCGCCCTTCTGCTCCCGATCGACCGCGTCCCCGGCCAGCCGGTCCGCCACCTCCCGCGCGACCGCCACCCAGCGCTGTCGGCCCATCCCACTCCCTCGCTCGCTGTGCCTGCCTCCTGGAGTATCCCGCAACCCCTGAGCCTGCCTCACTATGTGGGAAGCACGGACCGAAAGATGGGACGCCGGTCACAGGTTGGCTGGGCCCTCCTGGGCGCGGCGGAAGCCGTAGGCGCGGTCGACCCTGGCGACCCTGACCTCGAACGCGTCGTACCACTGGGCGCGGCCTCTGGCTCGGGTGGCGGTGTGGTGTGGGTCGTCGCGCCAGTGGCGGATGGCGGTTTCGTCGCGGAAGTAGGCGACGGTGATGCCCAAGCGGTCGGCGCCGCGGGCGCTGTCGACGCCGAGGAAGCCGGGGGTGGCTTGGACGCGGGCGAGCATGTCGGTGGCGGCGGAGGCGTAGCCGTCGTCGTCTGGGCCGAGCAGGGAGGTGAAGATGACGGCGAGGTAGGGCGGCTCCGGGGTGGCGGCTAGGTCCATGGGCGGCATTCAACCGAGGGCGGGGGCCGCCGCGCTCCTGTTTTTTGAGGGAGATCGGCGGGGTCAGCCGAGGTCGCGGCGGAGGAGGTCTTCTTCGGTTTCTCGGCGGACCAGGAGGTCCGTCAGGCCGTCGTGGACCGCGACCAGGGGTGGCCTGCCGACGGCGTTGTAGTTCGACGCCATGGTCTGGTGGTAGGCGCCCGTCGCGGGGACGGCGAGGAGGTCGCCGGGGTGGATGTCGGCGGGCAGGGGGACGTTCTCGGCGACGATGTCGCCCGCCTCGCAGTGGCGGCCGACGACCGTGCGGGGGGTCAGCGGGGCGGCGGAGCGGCGGCCGGTGAGGCGGACCGAGTAGCGCGCGCCGTAGAGGGCGGGGCGGGGGTTGTCGCTCATGCCGCCGTCGACGGCGATGAAGTGGTTCTTCACCGCGACGACCCGGTACAGGGTCACGCCCGCCGGGCCGACGAGCCAGCGGCCGGGCTCGATGGTGAGTCGGGGCCGGGGCAGCCCCGCGCGGCCGGTCTCGTAGCCGACGGCGACCGAGACGCGGTTGGCGTAGCCGACCAGGTCGAACTCGGCGTCGTTCTCGGTGTACGGGATGGCGAAGCCGCCGCCGAGGTCGAGCTGGGTCAGGGTGAGGCCGTAGCGGGCGCGGACCCGGGCCACCAGCCGGACCATCCGGCGGGCGGCTTCCTCGTAGACGTCCACCCCGGACACCTGCGAGCCGAGGTGGCAGTGCAGGCCGACCAGGTGCAGCCGCGGCTGGGTGAGGATCGCGCCGATGGCGTCCTCGGCGTCGGCGATGGCGACGCCGAACTTCTGGCCCTCGGTGCCGGTGGTGATGGCCTTGTGGGTGCGGGCGTCGACGCCGGGGGTGACCCGCAGCAGCACCTGCTGGGCGTGGGTCACCAGGCCCGCGAGCTGGGCGGCCTCTTCCGGCGAGTCCAGGACGATGCGGCCGACGCCGTAGGTCAGCGCCGCCTTGAGGTCTTCCGGGGTCTTCGCGTTGCCGTGCAGGATCATCCGCTCGGCCGGGAAACCGGCGGCGCGGGCGACGGCGATCTCGCCCGCCGAGCACACGTCCAGCGACAGGCCCTCGGCGGCGAGCACCTTGAGCAGCCCCTTGCAGAGCAGCGCCTTGCCCGCGAAGGCGATCTCCGCCTCCGGCAGGGCCGCGCGCAGCAGGCCGACGCGCCTGCGCACCTCTTCGAGGTCGAGCACCTGCGCCGGTGTGCCGAACCGGGCCGCCACCTCGGTGGCGGGCACGCCGCCAAGCTGGACGTCGCCGTCATCGGTGGGGGTCGCCGACGCTGGCCACAGGCCGCTGGGCAGCGCGATCGGATGCGACCGGCGCAGCGTCGGCAAGAGTTCGGTGATTGTCACGAGTCCTCCCCTAGGCAGAATCACGCGTAAAGCAGACTCCCGTGGGCGGCGGCGGGAGCCGGTCCCTGACGCGGTCTTGACAGCGGGCGCGGCCATTTGGACGCCATATGGACACCCGAGTGGTCGCGATCACCCGGTCGTGGAACACGATCGGAGTACGGCGCGTGACCCGGTTCGGCCGACCGCGATCATCAGCACTATCTTGTGAAGACATGGGTGTACGAGAGGTCCGTGCCGGAATCGCGGTGGCCACCGAGAAGGCGCAGGCGGGCATCGCGGCCATCGTCGAGGCGTCGATGCAGCTTGACGAGGCGCGCACCGCGTTGGCGAACGTCACCCAGGGCAGCGGCCACCCGGGCGTGGCCGAGTCACAGGGGCTGCTCGCCGAGGCGCTGCAGGGCTTGGCCGCCGCCCAGTCCGCGATCAGGGCGGGCATCACCTCCGCCGAGGACTACGCGGCGCGGCTTTGACCAGACCGGGACGCCCCGGCCCGCCGCGCGGCGGGCCGGACACCGGCGCACGCGCGCTGTCCCCGCCGCCGCCCGCCCAGCGCGGGCGCGGCCACCGACCAACCGATGAGGCCGCCGATGCTGGGTAGGAGCGAGCGCAGGAACCGCGCCGAGCAGGCCCTGCACCAGTTGCGGGCGGTGCTCAACCGCGCGCTGGGCGCCGCCGCTGGCGAACGCGAGCGCGCCGAGGCGCTCAAGCGGCAACTGGAGTTCGAGCAGTCCGTCCAACGCATCGGGCTGGCCCAGGCCAGCCGGGACGAGGACATCCTGGAACGGCTGTCGGACCCGGCGCTGGCCGCGGTGTGGGCGAAGATCACCGCCGACCGCGACACCAGCTACGCCGAGTGGCACCGCGACGGGCTCGGCGCGGTCCGCGACCTGGTCGCCGCCGAGGCCACCGGCCCGGCGGGCAGGCCGTGGGAGGACTGGCTGGGGCGGCTCGGGGACGACCCGGGCGTCGCGGCGCCTCGGCTGTGGCGGATCGGCACCGCCCAGGTCGCGCACGCCGGCCCCGAGCACGGGTTCCCGCTGGCGGTGCCGCTGCTCGACGCCGCGCACCTGCGGCTCAACTCCGCGCCGGGCAGCCGCGCCGCGGTCGACGCCATCGTGGAGACCGTGCTGCTGCGGATGCTGAGCACCTTCACCCCGGGGATGATCCGGCTGCACCTGTGGGACATCGGCCACCTGACGGGCCCGCTGCCCAACCTGCACCCGCTCACCGCGGCCGGGCTGATGGTCGTGCATGACCCGACCCGGCTTGACGACCTGCTGGCGCACCTGGCCGGTCACATCCGCAAGGTGCACGCGAACGCGATGCGGGTGAACCGCACGTCGCTGCGCGAGGTGTGCGTGGCCGCGGGCAGGCGGGTGGAGCCGTGGCGGGTGGCGGTGCTGTTCGGCAACGGCGAGCGGATGGAAGACGAGCAGTACCGCGAGCTGAACCGGGTGGCCCGGACCGGCCCGGACGCCGGGGTGCACCTGATCCTGGTGGACGTGCCGGTGTCGGCGAACAGCCCGATGGAGACGGTGACCTTTGTCGACGCCGAGACCGCGACCTCCAGCATGACCGGCCCCGGGGTCGTGGTGCGGGCCGACCCGCCCGCGCCGCCCGCGATCGTGGGCCGGGCCGCGGCGCTGATCCGCGACGACGTGGTGGCCCGGCGCGGGCGGCCGAGGTCGTTCGCGGACCTGCTGCCCGAGGTGCTGGGGCAGGAGAGCTCCCGCGACGAGCTACGCACCCCGGTCGGGTTCGATGAGGGCGAGCCGGTGGAGGTGGTGCTCGGCGACGCGACCCCGCACGCGCTGGTCGCGGGCCCGAGCGGGTCGGGCAAGACGAACTTCCTCTACGCGATGCTCGGCGGTTTCGCGGCCCGCTACCCGCCTTCGGAGCTGGAGCTGTACCTGCTCGACTTCAAGGAGGGCGTGTCCTTCGCCGGGCTCACCCCCGGCCGCAAGGACCCGAGCTGGCTGCCGCAGGCGCGGCTGGTCGGGGTGAACGTCAACACCGACCGCGAGTTCGGGCTGGCGCTGCTGCGGTATCTGGCCCAGGAGCTGGCCCGGCGCGCGGAGGCGGCGAAGCGGCAGGAGGTCACCAAGCTCGCCGAGCTGCGCGACGCCGAGCCGGACGGGCACTGGCCGCGCATCGTCGCGGTGATCGATGAGTTCCAGGCGCTGTTCGTCGGCCGCGACCAGATCACCCAGCAGGCCGCGACGCTGCTGGAGGACGTGGCCAGGCGCGGCCGGTCCCAGGGCATCCACCTGGTGCTGGCCAGCCAGGACATCGCGGGCATCGAGGCGTTCTGGGGCAAGCCCGCGGTGTATGACCAGTGCACGCTGCGCATCGCCATGCCCAAGGCGAAACGGGTGCTGTCCACGGAGAACACCGCGGCGCTGAGCCTGCCCCGGTGGCACGCGGTGCTCAACCACGATTCCGGTGTGCCGCACGGGAACGAGACCGCGCACGTCCCGGACTCCTCCAGCCGGGGCACGTTCGACGCGTTGCAGCACCGGTTGTGGGAGCGGACGAGCACGGTCCCGCCTCGGCTGTTCGACGGCGCGCACCAGCCGGATCTCACGGCCGCCGCCGACTTCGCCGCGCGGAAAGGCCCTGTCCTGGGGCAGATCATCGATGTGGAGGACCGGTCGGCGACGGTGCGGCTGGACTCGGTGCCGGGCCGCAACGTCGCCGTCATCGGCACCGCCACGGGCGACGCTCTGTCTATTTTGGATACCGCGGCGCTGTCGCTGGCCCGGTCGCACGACCCGGGGACGTGCGAGTTCCACCTGTGGTGCCCGGTCGAGGCGATGCGCGAGCACGTGACCCTGGTCGAGCAGGCGCTGATCAGCGCCGGACACAAGGTGGAGTTCCGGGTCGGGGAGGACGCGGGCAAGCTCGCCGAGGTCATCGCCACGCTGACCGAGCAGAAGGCCGACAAGCCGAGATACGTGTTCTTCTACGCCGTGGACGCCGCCCACCAGTGGCTCGAACATAAGGAACCGCCGCTGATGATCAGCGGCCTGGACCGGCTGCGGTCGATGCTCAAGAACGGCCCGTCCGCGCGCATCCACACCTTCGGCTGGTGGCGCGGAATCAGCAGGTTCAAGGACACGCTCGGTTTCAGCACCGACGACATGGGCGCGTGGGTGGCGTTGGACGTGCAGGGCGCGGACCTGGGCACGCTGGCGGCCGGGCAGATCGTGGACTGGTCGCCGCGCCCGCACCGGGCGGTGTTCTTCGACCGGTCCACGCACAGCAAACCGGAGATCCTGATCCCGTTCGACACCTCGGCCGCGTTGGAGGCGCCATGAGCACCCCGGCGAACACCCCGGCGACGGACCCGGTCGCCCGGTACAAGGAACTGCTCGACGCCGCGCACAAGGCCGCGCGCAAGCACACCGAGCACGAGCGCAAGCGCGCCATCGACCTGGTGGCCGAGATCCGCGAGGCCAATCAGCGGGTCACCGCGGCCACCGAGGCCGAGGCGCAGGTGACCGGCGAGATCAACGCCTGGTGGCGGGGCGTGGTCGAGCGGCTGGACGCCCTCCGGTGGATCACCCCCGGCCCTCGGCCAGCGCCCGACCTGTCCGCCCGCCCGGAACTGCTGCGGGAGTACCTGGCCGAGATCGAGCCCGCGACGAAGGCGTTCTACGCGGCCCTGCGGCGCGCGGCGTGGCCCAAGCGACTGTGACTTATTCGTGGGTCATGAAGGCCGCGGCGGTGGAGAACTTGGTGTCGCCGGGCTCGACGGGGTCGTAGATGTCGGTGTGGCACCCCGGGTCCGGGAAAAGGAAGATGGTCGCCGAGGTGCGGTTGACCACGGCGGTGTCCGCCCCGAAGCCGCGGTAGCAGACCCACGGTCTCGGGTCCGGCACGGTCTTGACCTGACCGTCGGACGAATACAGGCGGACCACGCCCGGCGCTGCGGACGCACCCGTGGGCAACAGCAGCGCGGCTGACGCGATAGCGACCGTGATGGCTATGCGACGCATGGGAAATCTCCTTCGGTAGAGTGTCGTCCCTCCCATCACAACCCCGCCCAGCCCGCCGGGCCACCCTTGCCACTCTGCTGAGTGAAGCGCCGCCGTCCGCCCGCGGTGCGAGGATGGGGTTCATGCAGACACGTCAACTGGGCAACGTCAAGGTCAGCGCCATCGGGCTCGGCGCCATGCCGCTGTCCATCGAGGGCAGGCCCGACCGCGCCCGCGCGATCGCGACGGTGCGGGCCGCGGTGGACGCCGGAATCACCCTGATCGACACCGCCGACGGCTACGCGCTCGGCGCGGACGACTTCGGGCACAACGAGGAGCTGATCGCCGAGGCGCTGCGCGGCGGTTCCGGTGATGTCCTCATCGCCACCAAGGGCGGCCACACCCGTCCGGCGGGCGGCGGCTGGGGCCTGGACGGGCGGCCGGAGTACCTCCGCGCGGCCTGCGAGGCGTCCCTGCGCCGACTCGGCGTCGAGGCCATCGGCCTTTACCAGTTCCACCGCCCCGACCCGGCCGTCCCGATCGCCGAGTCGGTCGGCGCGCTGGCCGAGTTGCTGGACGAGGGCAAGATCCGGATGGCGGGGGTGTCCAACTTCGACTCCGACCAGATTCGCGAGGCCCAGTCCGTCCTGGGCGGGCGGCTGGCGTCGGTGCAGAACGAGTTCTCACCGGCGTTTCGCGACAGTGAGCCGGAGTTGGAGCTGTGCGCGGAACTGGGGATCGCGTTCCTGCCGTGGAGCCCGTTGGGCGGCATCGGCCGGGCCGGGGACTTGGGCGCCAGGTTCGCGGCGTTCGCCGAGATCGGCCGGGAGCGCGGGGTCAGCCCACAGCGGGTCTGCCTGGCGTGGCACTTGGCGAAGGCGCCGGTGGTGATCCCGATTCCGGGTTCGTCACGGCCGGAAAGCATCCGCGACTCCGCCGCGGCCGGGGACTTGGCGCTGACCACCGAGGAGTTGGCCCGGTTGTCCTGATACCGCACCTGCCTTGGGATCGGTGCGTCCGCCCCCAGAAGAAGCCGCAGTTCACCCCGGAAGATTCGCGACGACCAACACCGCGACATCCAGCACCGCCACAACGAGCATGGCGTGGAAAGCCGCCCGGGATCGCGGCCGCCTCCCCCTGACCAGCCCGATCGCGGTGACCACCCCGGCCACCACAAGCGCGGCCACCCCCAGCGGCACCGCGCCCTCGGGCAACCCCGCAACCAGAGTCGCGGAAGCCGCGAACACCAACCCCACCGCCGCGACTCGCGACCCCGCTTCCCCAAGCCGGTGCGGGAGGCCACGGACGCCGGTGGCTCGGTCGTCATCGAAATCGGGCAGCACATTGGCGAAGTGCGCAGCGCACCCGAGCAAACTGGCGGTCGCGACCATCCACCACGGCGGCGGATAAGGATCAGGCAACCCAAGGGTGACAAAGGCGACCAAGAGCCCAAACGACACCGCATACGGAACCACCGAGAACACCGTCGATTTCAACCGCAGGTCATACGCCCACGCCATCACCACCGCCAAAATATGCGCAGCCCCCGCCACCACCCCAAACACCAACGACAGCACGACAACCCCGACAGCGGCCACCCCCACCGCCCCCCACACGGTCGTCGCCGCCACCTCCCCAGCGGCCACCGGCTTCCGCCCCCGCCCCACCCGAGCGTCCCGCTCAGCGTCCACCAGATCGTTGAGCCACCCCACCGACAGCAGTCCGGCCAACACAGCCGCCCCCAACGCGACCAACCACCACCCCACCTGCCCCAACGCGCCCCCCAACCCCACAGCGGCCACAGTGACCGCCACGGCAGGTTCCGGATGAGACGCCCGCACCAACGACTTCAACACAACCGAAGTCTCGCGCACATCCCCCCACCCGGCCGATCACCACACCCCCGGTCGTCATGCCCCACCCCAAGGTGTGGGCCTGGTTGTCGAGGCGGTGTGCTCCTTCACTCCATCGAGGGCATGGTGGCCGGTTGGCCCAGGGGCGGGTTACTGGGCTGGGCTTCCTTGGGTCAACCCAGCCCGAGCATCTGCCAGGCCGACCCGAGGCTCGCCCAGTGCTCGATGGGGCGGACCAAGCAGCAGCGAACCCACGCCCCCACGAAGCCGCACGAACCCTGCCAGGTGCTCGATGGGGTGGAGTGGTTTCTTTGGGGGAGAAGGAAGATCCCTAAAACTCGCCGTGGTCGTGGGGCCGAAGGCTCCCCACCCGTCTTTCCCACGACGGGATCTTCCTTCGTAGGGGCCCCAAAGAAACCACTCCACCCC
>NZ_JBVJIN010000032.1:0-79434 GCF_055586285.1 Actinokineospora sp. NPDC051303 | reverse complement strand
AACACCCCCACAACCTCATCTCCCTCGCACTCCTCGCCCTCGGCGGATACCGCCCCGACCTACCCGAACGCACCCACACATAACTACCAAGAGCCAAAGAAACCACTCCACCCCATCGAGCAACCTCACACAAGCGAGCCCCCCGAAAACCCAGAGCAGCCCCACGGAACCCCGGCCTCAAACCACAAGAGCATGCACAGCAGTAGGAGCAGCCACCCCCGCCCCCTGATAAGCCCCCCAAGCACCAGCAAGCCGCCGAACCCCCTCAGAAATATCCCTCAACGGAGCCGTAAACGGAATCCGAAGACAATCAGCACTCCCCCCAGCCGCCTCCAACGCGCCCCCAGGCAAAACCGCCACCCCATGCCGAAGGGCCACCTGAGCGAACGCCCCAGCATCCGCCCCAGGCAACATCACCCACAAGCACTGCCCACCCCCAGCCCGCCGAAACCGCCACTGCGGCAACGCCACCCCCAACTCAGCACACAAATGATCATGCCGCCGCCCCAGCTCAGCGCCCCGCCGCCCGCTCACCGCGTCAAGCGTCGGCAGCAATTCGACCGCCGCGTACTGCTCCAAGGCAGCACTGCCCAAGTCGTGAATGGCCTTGATCCGGGCAAGCTGGGCGATCTCCCCCGCCTCAGCCCTGATCCAGCCGGTGCGCAAACCGCCCCAGACCGACTTGGAGAGCGAACCGACGGTGAGCACCTGTCCCGGGCCAGCGAACGCGGCGAGGTCGGGCGGTGGCGGGCGCCCGAATGACAGACCTGCGAGCACGATGTCGTCGATCACGGGGACTCCGTGCCGGGCGGCCAGTTCGACCAGCGCGCGCCGGGCGAGGGCGGGCATCGTGGTGCCGGTGGGGTTGTGGTTGGTCGGGTTCAGGTACGCCAGCCGCGGCCGGGTGGCCAGGGCGTCGGCCCACTGGTCCAGCGGCGGGTCGTCGGTGGTGGTGCGGACGGTGGTGATGATGGCGGCGGCGTCGCGGAACAGTTCGAGGGCGCCGGGGTAGGTCGGGGCTTGGACCAGGACCGTGTCGCCGGGGGTGAGCAGCAGGCGGGTGATGAGCGCGAGTGCCTGCTGGCCGCCGGTGGTGACCAGGATCTGATCGGGGGTGGTCGGCACGCCCCGCGCGGTGTGGCGTTCGGCGAGCGCGACCCGCAGCGGGGTGTGTCCCAGCGGGTAGTAGCCGATGTCGTCGCTGTCGAGGGCCGGAAGGCGGCTAAGCGCGCGCTGATAAGCGGCCACCAGTTCCGGGGGCGCGCCGTAGGGCGCGGCGCAGGCTTGCGGCAGGACGCCGTCGGCGGGTTCGAGGAAGTTGAGGAACAGCGGGTTGGCCGTGCCCGGCCTGCCGGTGGGGAGCGCGGCGGGCGCCACCCAGGTGCCGCGGCCCTGGTGGCGTTCGAGGTTGTGCTCCTGGCGCAGCCGGTCGTAGGCGGCCACGACCGTGCTGCGGCCGACCGCGAGCCGGTCGGCGAGCACGCGGTCCGGTGGCAGCGTGGCGCGCGGCGGCAGTTGCCCGGTGTCGATCAGCTGCCGGATTCGCTCGGCGAGCAGCAGGTAGAGCGGGCCGCGGCTGGACGACCAGCGCCCGAGTTGTGCGACCAGCCGGTCCACCGGCCACGGTATTGGCTCCATCACCAAACCAATTTACCCGTGATTGGCTCTGTCCGGCGCCCCCGACCTCGGCCAGCCTCAAGGCATGACTCCGCTTACTTCAGCCTCCCTGCGGCCCGAGACCAGGGCCGTGCACGTCGAGGCGCCGTCGCTGTCGGACGCGCGGCCGATGAGCGTGCCGATCCACCAGACGTCGAACTTCGCCTTCGACGACCCGGACGCGCTGGTCGCGGCGATGGACCGCCCGGACGGCGACTACGTCTACAGCCGCTACAGCAACCCCACGACCCACGTGCTGGAGACCGCGGTCGCCGGGTTGGAGGGCGGCGTCGCGGCCGTGGCGTCGGCCTCGGGGACGGGCGCGATCAGCACGGTGCTGCTGGCCACGCTGCGCTCCGGCGACCACGTGCTCGCCCAGCGGCAGGTGTACGGCGGCACGTTCGCGCTGCTGACCGCCTTCGCCGAGCGGCTGGGCATCGAGGTGAGCTTCCTCGACGGCGACGACCCGGCCGAGGTGTCCGCGGCCCTGCGGCAGAACACCAAGATGCTGTACCTGGAGACCATCGCGAACCCGATGACCAAGGTGATCGACCTGCCCGGGTTCCTCGCCGCGGGCAACGCGGCCGGGTTGACGACGGTCGTGGACAACACGTTCGCCACTCCCCTGCTGTGCAGGCCGATCGAGTGGGGCGCCGACATCGTGGTGCACTCGGCAACCAAGTACCTGGGCGGCCACTCCGATGTCATCAGCGGGGTCACGGTCTTCGCCGACGAGCGGCGCCACCGGGAGGTGTGGCGGCACGCCATCGAGTTGGGCGCCTGCGCCGACCCGTTCGCCGCGTGGCTGACGATCCGGGGGATCAAGACGCTGCCGCTGCGGATCAAACGCCAGTGCGCGAACGCCGCCGTCCTCGCCGACCGCCTGGCCGAGCACCCCGCGGTCGCCTCGGTCCGCTGGCCGGGCCGGGCCGACCATCCCGACCACGCGGTCGCCCGCGGCCACCTCGCCGACTTCGGCGCGATCGTGGCCTTCGACCTGGCAGGCGGCCAGGAGGCCGGGCACAGCCTGGCCAAGGGCGTGCGGGTCGCGCGACTGGCCGCCTCCCTCGGCGGCGTGGAGACCACGCTGGTGCACCCGGCGAGCACATCGCACCGCCAACTCGACGCGGACGCGCTGGCGGCGGCGGGCATCGGCACGGGCACGATCCGCCTGTCGGTCGGCGTGGAGGACCCCGACGACCTTTGGGCCGACCTCGCGCAGGCGCTGCCGGGCTGAGGACGCGCCCGCCCGGGAACGAGGGGCTCCCGGGCGGGCGTCCGGCTACTTCTTCGCGGTGAGCGCGATGGTGATGGTGTTCTCCTTGCCGCCGACGAGCATATTGATGATGTCGGTGTCGAATCCGCAGTCGGCGAACTTCGGCAGCTGATAAGCGCCGGTCAGCTTTCCGCCATTGCTGGGATTGAACGCGCCAGCGGACTTGAGCTTGATTTGAACCGGGGCGGTGGTCTTGCAGTTCGGCAGCGGCATGCCCACGTTGAAGTGCCCGACCTCGGCGATGGCGACGTTGAACTCGCCCGCCGCGGTCACCGCGTCGCCCTGGAAAGTGCCCTTGAGGGCGCCCGCCTGGGTGATCTTGACCTTGGCGTGGGTGGGCAGGAAGCCGAACATCGTGAAGTCCGTGCGCGTCTCCGGCAGGTCGATCGTGCCGGTGAACTGGCCTGATTGCAGGTCGACGTCCACTTCGGTCTGGCCTGGCCCCAGCGGCAGGTTGGCGCCGAGGCCGGTGATCGCCGTCTCGCCCGCGGTGGCGTAGGGAATCCGCGTCGTCGCGGCCTGGCTGGGCGGCGCGGTGAGCACAAGCGTGGCGCAAACGCCGAGAACGCCTATCGCGGCGCCTGCCGTGGTGACCTTTTTGCTGGGCATGGCACAAAGTCCAATCGTTGCTCGGGGCAGATCCAGAAACTTCCTGGTACCTGAGGTACCGTACTGTTTCCAGAGAAGATCCGGCAAGCGCGGAATCAGCGAAGCGCGGATTTTGTCAGAACGTGCTCGTGTTGTCCGGCGACCTTGTTCAGGCGGGTGAGTATCCTGTGGCAATGAGTTCCAGGGCCTCGGCGGCAACCGGCGACCCCTTACGGCACCGCGCCGACAAGCGCCTGCCCAGCGGCAGACACGGCCTGAGCCGGGCGGACGTGGCGTCCTCCCAGCGCGAGCGGATCGTCATGGCGCTGTTCGACGCCGTGGCCGAGAAGGGGTACCCGGCGACGACGATCGGCGACGTGGTGGACCGTGCCGAGGTCTCCCGCCGCACCTTCTACGAGCACTTCACCAGCAAGGAAGCGTGCTTCCTCGACGCGTTCGACGGCTCGATCGCGCGGGTCGGCACGCAGCTGAAGGCAGTGCTCGACGCGCTGCCCAAAGACGACTGGCGCGAACGCGTCCGCCAGTCGTGGCGCGCGTTCCTCACCGCCCTCACCACCCACCCGAACATCACCTGGTCCCTCTACATCGAGACGTTCTCCGCCGGACCGGCGCTGATCGAGCGCACGTCGGCCATCAACGCGGGCTTCGCGGCCATGTTCCGCGAGCTGCACCGTCGCGCCCGCGAGCAGGACCCGACGATCCCGGCGCTGACCCCGGAAGTCTTCGACCTCTACATCGGCGGCACCGCCGAGCGCATCCGGCACTGCCTGCGCACCGAGGGCGCCAAGAGCCTCCCCGCGCTCGAAGACCTGTTCACGGAGACGGCGCTGGCCCTGTTCGGCAAGCCCACGGCGTAGCCGGGCCGTGTGCCCGCTCACATTCGGCCGTGGATCATGGACACGACGATCTACTGACCAGTAGCAAGAGGGGTGGGCCGCGTTCGCGGCGCACGGTTTCTGCGACGATGGGTTTGGTCGATGGCGACTCCTCCGACGACGTCCCTGCGAACGGGTGCGGGTGAACCGCTGCTGCTGTTGCACCCCTTCGTGTTGTCGCACCACGTGTGGGGGCAGGTCGCGGAAGGACTGTCGGACTCCTACGACGTGTACGCGCCGACGATGCGCGGGCACTGGGGCAGGCGGAGTTTCCGGCCCAGCCACGTCGGCATCGGCGGCCTGGCCGACGACATCGAGGCCCAGCTCGACAAGATCGGCTGGGACACCTGCCACATCGTCGGGAACTCGCTCGGCGGCTGGGTCGCTCTGGAGCTGGCCCGGCGCGGCCGCGCCCGCAGCCTGCACGTCATCGCCCCCGGCGGCGGGTGGACCCGGTTCTCGTTCCTCCAGATCCTCGCGGGCGCCAAGTTCATGCTGCTCTACCCGTTCCTGATCGGCGGGTTCTTCCTGGGCAGCCTGGTGTGCAAGATGCCGCCGGTCTACCGCCTCTTCCTGCGGATCGTGTCCGCCGACACCCGGGCGGTCACCCCCGCCGACGCGGTCAACTTCATCCGCGCGGCCACGCACAACACCGGTTTCCTCGGCTTCATCTGGTCGGCGCTGTGGCTCGGCGGCGTCACCTGGCTCGCGGAACTCACCCTCCCGACCACCCTCATCCTGTGCGAGAAGGACCGGGTGCTCGGCGCGCGCCGGTTCGGCAAGCTGTTCCTCGACCAGCTGCCCGAGAGCGCCGACCGGATCGACTTCCCCGGGATCGGCCACGTCCCGATGCTGGAGAACCCCAAGCTGGTGACCGACACCCTGCGCGCGCAACTGGGCAAGGCGGTGTCCGGCGGCCAGTCGGGCGCGGCCTGAGACAACCGACCAGGACCACGGAGACGGCGGGACCATCGGTGGCGCCGAGCCCGGACGGGTCCACCCGCCCCGGACGCGGGGGCGGGTGGACGGCCGGGCCGGTCAGAGCTGGGGCACCTCCACGACGTTCCTGCCGTTGAGCGGCTGGATCGGGCGGGAATTGCCACGGGTGAACAGGGCCTGGAACCGGGCGACCGTCGCCGCGGTCACGGTGTTCTCGGCCATCAGGAACCACCGCACGCCTTCGGTGTAGGGGTCGGTGGTGAGCGAGCCCTCGTACCGCAACGTGGTGTGCCGCACCGGAAGCAGCGTGACCAGGTCGACGCCGCGCACCGTGACCGATGGGCCGCACTCCGGCGCGAGCCTGGCCAGCACGTCGTCCACAGTGGAGCGTCGGCCGACCCGCAGCGGGACGCCGATCACCAGTTTCTCCCCCGTCTCGCTCTCGTGCACCAGGTGCATCTCCATCGGATCCACCCGACCGAAGAAGTGGTGCTCGGCGGGGGTGTGGAAGTGGAACTGCCGCAGGTCGTACCGGGCTTTGCCGAGGGTGACGTGCCCCGCCCCCCGCGGCACCTCGGCTTCCTCGGTCTCCTCGGGGTGGCGGGTGGCGCACCCGTTCGGCTTGTCCTCGTCCCTACGCCGGTAAGTCAACTCCACATCCGCGCGCCCATAGCGGACGCGCAGCGGCGGTTGGGCCGGGTCCACCCTGACCGACGCGCGAGTGACCGCGATCGGGCTCTGATGTCTCAAGACCATTGTGAATCTCCCCCTGGCTGAACAACAAACCGCGTGACAACGCGGCACGTCCATCAAACCACCGCGCGCCGCGCCGCTCTGGCGAATTCGCTCAGCCACTGCCAAAAAGACCGGCCGGAACGCTGCCTGGCCCACCGAAACCGCGACACCCCCGCATGACTGAGGAATCTTCGGATATGGTGCGGGACAAGGGCGAACAGAGGGAGGCCGACCCGATGACACCGGTGACACCGCGGTACGAGGCCATCATCGTCGGCGCGGGCTTCGGCGGCATGGGCGCGGCGATCCAACTCGACCGGATGGGCATCGGGAACTACGTCATCCTGGAGCGGGAAGACGACCTGGGCGGCACCTGGCACGTCAATCGCTACCCCGGGCTGGCCGTCGACATCGCCTCAGTCACCTATTCGTACTCGTTCGAGCCGAACCCGTACTGGTCGCGGGTCTTCGCCCCGGGCGCGGAGCTCAAGCGCTACGCCGAGCGGGTCGCCGAGAAGTACGGCCTGCGCGCCCGGATGCGGTTCGGCGCCGTGGTCGAGGGCGCGCGGTGGGACGAGGACGCCAACCTGTGGACCGTGCGCGTGCGCGGCGGCGAGCCGCTGACCGCGCGGTATCTGATCACGGCGACCGGGTTCCTCTCGCAGCCCAAGATGCCCGACATCCCCGGCATCGACACGTTCGCGGGCAAGGTGATCCACAGCACCGCCTGGGACGACGACTACGACCTGACCGGCAAGCGGGCCGCGGTCATCGGCACTGGGGCGACCGCGGTGCAGCTCATCCCGCGGGTCGCGAAGAAGGTCGCCGAGCTCACCGTCTACCAGCGCACGCCGATCTGGGTGACGCCGAAGCTGGACCGGCGCATCCCGCCGTCCGTGCAGCGGCTGTTCGCCCGCGTCCCGCTCACTCAGCGGCTGGCGCGGCTGGCCAACACCGCGCTGCTGGAACTGATCATGGTCGTCGGCGTGCTGCGCTACCGGCAGGCGCGGTTCACCAACCGGAGCGCGGAGCGGGTGGCCCTAGCGCACCTGCGCCGCCAGGTCCGCGACCCGGAGGTGCGCCGCAAGCTCACCCCGGACTACTCCTTCGGCTGCAAGCGGCCGACCTTCTCCAACGACTACTTCCCCACCTTCAACCGCCCGAACGTCCACCTGGAGACGACCCCGATCGCCCGGATCGAGCCGGACGCCGTCGTCACGGCGGACGGGCGGGTGACCGAGATCGACACCCTGCTGCTGGCCACCGGCTTCAACCTGTGGGACGCGAACTTCCCGGCCTTCGAGATCGTCGGCCGCGCTGGCCGCGACCTCGGCGCGTGGTGGCGCGAGACCCGGTTCCAGGCGTACGCGGGCGTGTCCGTCCCGCACTTCCCCAACCTGGTCAGCCTCAACAGCCCGTACTCCTACAGCGGCCTGTCCTACTTCACCACCATCGAGGCGCAGATGGCTCACATGGCCCGCCTGTTCGGCGAGCTGAAGCGGCGCGGGGCCACCACCTTCGAGGTGACCGAGAAAGCCAATGACGCCTTCCTCGACCGGATGACCGCCAAACTCGGCGACTCGGTGTTCTACCTGGGCGACTGCGCCAGTTCACGCAGCTACTACTTCAACCAGCACGGCGAGGCGGCCCTACTCCGCCCGACCTCCACTTGGGACACTCGCCGCGAGGCGGGCAGTTTCCCGCTGTCCGACTACGAATACGCCTAACGTCGGAACCCGCTTGCCCCATTAGGACATTCCCTAATGGACACTCGGGTCAGGCAGCGGGCTCCTCGTTCAGCTCGGTCCGCTGGCGCAGGCGGGTGCCGCGGCGCTTGGTGATGGACAGCAGCTCGGTCGGGCCGTCGACTTCGAGGCGGTGCCAGCGGCCGCGGGGGACGATGACCACGTCCGCGGCGATGAGCGCGATCTCCTCTTCCGGTTCGTGCTCGGTAGCGCGCAGGATCAGCCGCGCGGAGCCGGTCAGCACGCACACGGCCTCGTCCGCTTCCGGGTGCGTCTCCCACTGGTCGGGGTGGACGTCCTCGTTGCGGGTGACGTAGTAGGCCGCCATCGTCCAGCCGTCCGACTCGCCGCGCAGGCGGTGGCTCTCGGACAGGATCATGCCGTCCGCGGTGAACCGCATGCCGCGGCTGAACAGGTCGTGCGCGGTCATGGTCATCGTCGAAGCTCTCCCCAGTTCGGGCCACGTCGGCGGACAGCGGCGCGGAACGAGATTTCGTACATGTATAGAAAATAGCCTGACCTGGCCTTCCCGGTCAACCGACTGTGGGAGATGATGGGCGCCATGTCCTCGCAGCCGGATTCCCCGCGCGCCAGGGGCGGACGGCCGCCCCGGCTGTCCCGCGCGGAGATCGTCGCCGCCGCCCGCCGGATCGTGGACGCCTCGGGCGTGGCGGAGCTGACGATGCGGCGGCTGGCCCGGGAGATCGGCAGCACCCCGATGGCGCTCTACCACCACGTCAAAGACAAAGAGGAACTGCTGGTCCTGCTGCTGGACGACTACGCCGACCGGATTCCGCGACCGGAGTTGCCGGGCCCGCCACAGGAGCGGATCGTGGCCGCGGCGACCGCCATGCGCGACGCGCTGGCCGCCTGCCCCTGGATCGCCGAGGTCCTCACCACCGACGCGTTCTTCTCCGCGTCCGTGCTGTGGTTCCCGGAGGCGATCGTCGGCGCCTGCGTCGACGCGGGCCTGTCCCTCGACCAGAGCGTCCTCGCCTACCGGACGATCTGGTACTTCACGACCGGCGAGATCCTGGTGCGGGCCAACGCCGCCCGCCGCCGCGCGGAGAGCCCCGTCCCCAACCACCGCGAGCGGCTGTTCGCCGAACTGGACATGTCGGACTACCCGCGGCTCACCGAGCTGAAGGGCCGGTGGACGGCCATCACCGCCCGGGACCACTACCGCGACAGCCTCGCCGCGATCGTCCGCGGCCTGCTCGCCGGGTGAGCACGGGCATGGGCGGGCCGGGTGGCGGGTAGCCCCACCCAGAACAGGAGGACGAAAGGAGGACGACATGACCAAGCAGCGGACCCAGGAGAAGGGCGCCAAGACCCCGGAGAAGAACCAGGGCGACTTGGCCGAGATGACGGTCGCGCAGTTGCGGGACAAAGCCCACGACCTGCACATCAGCGGTGTCCACGACATGCGCAAGGACGAGCTGGTCAAGGCGGTCGCCGAAGCCATGGGCGGTGGCGGGCAGGGCGCGCCCCGGCCGCGCCGGGAGGACGAAGGCGGCGGCGTCCGCACCGGGAAGGACTCGTCGGACAGCCTGCGCTACTCCCAGGAGGTCACCTCGACCGACGACGAGCCCGAGCGGCCGGGCCGCAGCCTGGCGACCACCAGCCACGAGGTGATCCAGCGGTGGGCGCGCGAGCGCGACGCCGAACCGGCCACCGTCGAGGGCACCGAGCACGACGACCACCTCGGCGTCCTGCGCTTCGACTTCCCCGGCTACGGCGGCCAGAAGCTGCGCCGGGTGAGCTGGGAGGAGTGGTTCGCCACCTTCGACAAGCGCGGCCTGAACTTCATCTACCAGGAAGAGCGCTCGGACGGCTCGCAGAGCAACTTCTTCCGCCTGGAGAACCCGGACCGCGAAGACGCGTGAGCACCGCGGCCGGGCCATCGCCGACCACCCGGCGGCCGTCACTCGTGCTTCCCCGAGCGACGGCCGCCGCGTCTGTTTTCCGCGTCCGCGACCGCGCGGATTCCTTTGATGACCCAAAAGTTGCCCTGTCCCCTGTGGACTGGGACGGCCGCACGCCCGCCCCGTCGTGACGGAACGGGCAGCGCGGCACCGAAACGTTGATCAAATCGTGTGATCATCTTCCCCGGAGGGGTGACATCACCGAGCGACCCCTCCCCCGACGGTGAGCGATCCACCCTCCGCCGAGAGCCCACCGCGGGCCCTCGATGACGCGCAACACGTTGCCGCACAAGGGAAAGAGCGACCCGTCCGCCGATCTCGGCGCTCGCCACCCGGAGCATTCGCATGAAACATGTGCCCAGGTGGGTAAATCCGGCCCGGCGTTCTTCCCTCCTCGTCGGTGAGCCAATTCGATGAGGGGCATGGACCAGAGCGACCACCAAGCCACCGGCGGCACCATGAAGCGCCGCTCCCTCTTCGCCGCCGCAGGGCTCGTCGCCGCGACGCCCGTGGTGACCCAGCTCGCCTTGCCCGCGACCGCGTCCGCCATGGCGCCGGTCAAGCCGAGGTCCGACGAGGACCGGTGGCAGCGGTGCGTCGCGCTGGCCCGCGACCTGCTGCTGATCGGCCCCGGCAACCAGGACCTCAAGCTGGAGTACCTGCGCGTCCTGATCGATGAGGGGCTGCCCAAGACCACGCACCCGAAGCGGGTCCTGGTCGTCGGCGCGGGCATCACCGGCCTGGTCTCGGGCATGCTGCTCAAGCGCGCGGGCCACGACGTGACGATCCTGGAGGCCAACGCCAGCCGCATCGGCGGGCGGATCAAGACCTTCCGCCGCGGCCCGGAGTGGGCGGGCAAGCCGGACCCGTTCAAAGACCCGGCCCAGTACGCCGAGGCTGGCGCGATGCGCATCCCCGACTTCCACCCGCTGACGATGGCGCTGATCGACAAGCTGGGCCTGCGGCGGCGGCTGTTCTACAACGTCGACATCAAGCCGGGCACCGGCTCCCCGGGCAAGAGCCTGCCGCCGGTGGAATACCGCTCGTTCAACGGGACCGTGTGGAAGCGCGGCGGCTCCGGCGAGGGCTTCGTCGCCCCCGAGGTCGCCAACCGGACCTGGATCAACACCAACGGCGAGCAGACGCGCCGAGCGGACTACGCCGTCGCGCCACAGGACATCAACGCGAGCTTCGGGGTGTCCGACGAGCAGTTGAAGACCACCGCGGGCGCCCTGCTGGACAAGGTGCTCGACCCGGTCCGCGACTACTACTCCTACGTCGGCTCCGACGGGCAGCGCGTCAACAAGCCGGTCGGCGAGTGGATCGAGGGCTGGGCGCAGGTCATCTACGACCTCGACGGCTACTCGATGTCGGGCTACCTCAGCGAATACGCCGGTCTCGGCGACCGGGCGGTCGACCTGATCGGCACCCTGGAGAACCTCACCTCCCGGATGCCGCTGGCGTTCATGCACAGCTTCCTGACCCGCAGCCTGGTCGACGCGCGCGCCCGCTACTGGGAGATCGAGGGCGGCACCGCGATGCTGCCGTATGCGATGCTCCCGGAGTTGGAGCGCAACATCCGGATGAACGAGCGGATGATCCGGATGGAGTACTGGGACGCCGATCGGGACACCTCGGCTCTGGAGCACGTGAGCGCCAACGGCGACAAGGTCTGGGTCGAGACCACCACCGAGAACGGCACCGACGAACTCTGCGCGGGCGAAACGGTCCAGAAGACCCGCTCGTTCACCGCGGACACCGCCATCGTGACCATCCCGTTCTCCGCGCTGCGGCACGTGCAGATCTCGCCGCTGATGTCCTATGGCAAGCGGCGCGCGATCATCGAGTTGCACTACGACTCGGCCACCAAGGTGCTGCTGGAGTTCAACCGGCGGTGGTGGGAGTTCACCGAGGACCAGTGGCGCGCCGAGCTGAACGCGATCAAGCCCGGCCTCTACGACCACTACCGGAAGCTGGACAAGACCGAGGCGACCACCGTGGTCGGCGGCGGCTCGGTGACCGACAACCCCAACCGGTTCACCTATTTCCCCTCGCACCCGGTGCCGAACAGCCCCGGCGGGGTCGTGCTGGCCAGCTACAGCTGGGCCGACGACGCGGCCAAGTGGGACGCCATGCACGACGACGAGCGCTACGCCTACGCCCTGCGCGGAATGCAGTCGGTGTTCGGCAAGCGGATTGAGGCGTTCTACACCCAGAAAGGCCAGACGCAGAGCTGGCTGCGCAACCGGTACGCCTTCGGTGAGGCCGCCGTGTTCACCCCCCGGCAGCTCACCGAACTGCATCTCGACATCGGCACCCCTGAAGGACCGGTGCATTTCGCGGGCGAGCACACCTCCTTGAAACACGCCTGGATCGAGGGGTCGCTCGAATCCGCGGTTCGCGTCGCGCTGGAAATCAACTCCTAGCGCGGCGCGGTCGCCGGGGCCTCGCGAGTCCTTGTGGCGGTGGTTCGCCGCCGCCACAAGGACTCGCGGGCTGTTCAGCGGGTCGGTTCGCGGTGGTAGGGGTTGTCCGCGACCCGCTTCCGCGTCGGCATCAGCCCGAACAGGCCCAGCAGCCCGAACAGGCCGAGCCAGCCCCAACCGGAATCGGAGTCGCGGTCCGGCGAGTCCTGCTCCTGTGCCGCGTAGCCGGTCCCGGACTCCCCGGGCGGGGCGGCTTCCGCCGTCGCCGTGACGGCCAAGGGCAGCAGGACGGCCGTGACGATCGCGGCGACGTGTTTTCGGGTCCCGTGGTTCATCGCGCACAACACCTTTCCGTCATTGCTCAGAGCGTCGTCGCTCCGGGTGTCGTTGCTGGTGGTAGCACTGCTTGAGGTGTTTTCCACACCCTGACCAGCAGTACCCCGGCGGACCAGCGGCACGCCCACGGCCACCCGTTCGGGTAAGCCGAGTCGATCACCAGGTGCTGTTGGCCAAACCGGTGCCGAGGTAGACCTGATCGAAGCCGTTGCCGTCGTTGTCGTCGGTGTAGGCGAGGGTGATCTGGCCCCACGGGTCCACCGCCACCGCTGGCTCGTCCTGCCGCCCGGCGATGGTCGTGTGCACCCGCAGCCGGGGAAGCCTGCCGGTGGCCGAGCCGTCCGGGTTGAGACCCTGGGCGTAGACGTCGGCCGCCTCGGTCCAGTTGACCACCGCGAAACGCTGGTCATCGATGCCGACCTGGGGCACGGAGCCGGGCACGATCGTCTCCGCCGCGCCCGCGCCGGTCGCGGTGAACGAGCGGACGCCGATCTGCGGCACGCCGGTGTGGTCGGTTTCCCAGCCCACCACGAAGTCGCCGTTGGCGTTCGCGGCGACCGACGGCAGCCGCTGCTGGCCCGCCGCGGTCACGTTGGCGACGCCCTGGGCGAGCTTGACGCCGCCGGTCGGGGTGAGGATCTTGCGGGCCACGTTCGACACGCCATTGGCGTCGCCGTCCTCGTCCCAGACCACGATCGCGTTGCCCGCCGCGCCCATCGCCACGTCCGGGGTGCGGTGCGTGCCGCCGGTGGCGTTCACCTGCGCCTCGTAGGTCTTGCTGGTGATCGAGGCGAACCCGGACACCCGGACGGTCGGGGCCGCGGTGCCCTGCTGGTCCTCGAACGCCACGGCGAACCCGGGGCCCTCGGGGTCGGCGGCCACCGCCGGGTTGAGCTGCTGCCCGGCCGAGTCGGCGTTCGCGGTGGCCGAGCCGGTGACGGTGCCCGCGGCGTTCACCGCGCGGACGGCGATGTTGTAGAAGCCGTTGCCGTCCGGGTCCTCCGACCAGACCACGACCGCGCTGCCGTCCTCGCGCAGCGCCACGTCGGGCTGGACGTGGCGCCAGTTCCCGGTGCCCGCCGCCGACAGCTTCTTCTCGAACAGCGACGCGCCGTCCCGGTATAAGCGCAGGAAAACCTCGCTGTGCACCGGATCGGTGGGGGTCGTGGAGTCCCGGTCGTCCTCCCAGACCACCGCGGTGTAGCCGGTGCGGACGGCGGCGGTCGCTGCGTTGTCCTGGTCGCCGGTGGCCACGCTGTTCGCCGTGGTCCAGGTGATGTCCGCGGGCGTGGTCCCGCCCGCGTGGGCGGTGCCCGCGAACGCGATGGCTCCGGCGAGGGTCAGGGCGCCGATGGTCAGATAGGTGCGCATGTCGTTCTCTTCCCTCACGGCGCTTGCAGGCCGGGGTTGCCCGCCTGGATCACGTAGCTCTGGACGGTCTTGACCGGGTAGTCCCGCACGGTCACCCGGTCGAGGGCGCGGAAGTCCACGGTCATCTGGGTCGGCGTGGTCACGGTGCGGACGTAGCCGCGCAGGTTCTTGTAGAACTTCACGTGCGGGTTCAGGCTCGACAGGCCGGTCTCGGCGGCGTTGCCGTCGCCGCCGGACGTGATCGACGTGGTGACCAGCTCGGTGCCGATGACCCGGTTCTGGGTGGTGTAGTCGGCCATGAGGTTGCTCGCCCAGGAGCGGTGCACGTCGCCGGTGAGCACGACGGTGCTGGTGTTGCCCTGCGCTTCCCAGCCCTGCTGGAGCCGCCGCCGGTTCGCGGTGTAGCCGTCCCAGGAGTCCATGCTCTTGGCCCCGTCCGCGCTCGCGAGCTTCTGCGCGAAGAACACCTGCTGCCCGATCAGGTCCCAGGTGCCCAGGTGCTGGCCCATGCCGTTGAGCAGCCAGGACTCCTGCGCGGTCCCGGTCAGCGTGCGGGCCGGGTCGTCGGCCGCGGCGCAGACCTTCGTGCCGTCGCCGCACGCCTGGTCGTCGCGGTACTGGCGGGTGTCGAGCATGTGCAGCGTGGCCAGGCTCCCCCACCGGAGCCTGCGGTAGAGCTGCATGTTCTCGTTGACCGGGGCCTGCGCCGCGCGCAGCGGCATGTGCTCGTAGTACGCCTTGTAGGCGGCGGCGCGGCGGGCCCGGAAGTCGCCTGCGGGCGAGGTGTCGTTGCGGACCAGGTTGGCGTAGTTGTTCTCCACCTCGTGGTCGTCCCAGACCACCGCCCATGGCGCGATGGCGTGCGCGGCCTGCAGGTCGACGTCGCGCTTGTACAGCGCGTGCCGCACCCGGTAGTTCGCCAGCGTGCTGATCTCCGCCGACGGCACGTGCGTGCGCACACCAGACGAGCCCGCGCCGCCCTCGTAGATGTAGTCGCCCAGGTGCAGGATCAGATCGGGGCGGTCCTCGGCCATCCGCCGGTACGCGGTGAAGTACCCGGCCTCGTAGTGCGAGCAGGACGCGAACAGCATGGTCAGCGCGGGGCTCGTCCCGGCTGCGGGCGCGGTCAGCGCCCGACCCACCTGCGAGATGTGGCCCGCGGCGCGGAACCGGTACCAGTACTCGCGCCCGGCCTGGAGCCCGGTCACCTCGACGTGCACGCTGTGCGCGGAGCCCTGTTCCGCGGTCACCGAGCCGGTGCGCGCCAACTGGGTGAAGTTCTGGTCGGTCGCCACCTGCCACTCGACGATGACCGGGGCGCTGGACATGCCGCCGAGCCCGTCGGCGTTGAGCGGGCTCGGCGCCAGCCGGGTCCAGATGACGAAGCCGTCCGCGGCGGGCTCGCCGGAGGCGACGCCGAGCGTGAACGGGTAGGCGATGGCGTGCGCGGTGCTGGCGCTGAGCAGGGTGGCGCCCGCCCCCGCGAGCCCGCCGATCAGGAACGTGCGTCGTTGCAGTCGGGTCATGCGACCGTTCTTACGACCCGCCCACAGTGTGATCCAGACCCCACACGAACTGTTCACGCGATGTCTGCCCCGGTGAGCGCCACCGGACGAGAGCGCGCGGTTGACACGCCGGGAAACCGACGCAACCGCCGCCGCCTACCGCCGCCCCTACCGGACGAGCACGCCCTCGGTGACCTCCCGGGTGATCGTGTCCAGCGCGGCCTGCGACGCCGCGTCGGCGGCGCGGTAGATCACCAGGCGCTGTTCCGGGTCCTGCAACGGGGCCAGGACCTCGAAGTCGACGGTCAGCGGCCCGACCCGGGGATGGCGCAGCGGCTTGCGGCCGCGGCCGTTGACCTTGACGTCGCGCTCGGTCCACAGCCGGGCGAACTCGGCGCTGCGCGCGTTGAGCTCGCCGACCAGGCCTGCCAGGCCGGGGTCGTCGGGGTAGGCGGCCCACGCGGCGCGCAGGTCGGCGATGGCCTCGCGGATGACGCGCTCGCGGTCGAGGTAGAAGTCGCGGAAGTCCGGGTGCAGCAGGCACAGCCACAGGCCGTTGCGCTGCTCGTCGGGCAGCGTGTCGAAGTCGAGCATCAGCCCGGCCATCTCGCGGTTCCAGGCGAGGATGTCGTAGCGGTGGTTGATCAGCATGGCGGGCAGCGGCGAGAGGTCCTGCACGAGGCGGGCCAGCGGCAGCGCGGCGGCGGCCCCGGTGCGGCGGCGGGCGGTCTGCCGCTGGTGGGCGAGGTCGAACAGGTAGGCGCGCTCGTCGTCGCTGAGCCGCAGCGCCCCGGCCAGCGCGTCGAGCACCTCCGGGGACGGGCGCAGCCCTCGGCCCTGCTCAAGGCGGATGATGTAGTCGACGCTCACCCCGGCCAGCTCGGCGACCTCCTCGCGCCGCAGGCCCGGCGTGCGGCGCAGGCGACCGCGCACCGGCAGCGCCACGTCGCCGGGGGCCAGCCGCTCCCGCCGGGCCCGCAGGAACGCGGCCAGTTCCCGCGTCGGGTCCACTCCATTCACTTTCGCGCTGCCGCTCACTCCGCTGATCCTACGGAGTTTCCCGACTGGGACGGCCGGTCCCAGGATGATCCTTCCCTTCCCGGTCCGCTCCGGTTGCCGCACTCTGGAATGGCAACTCGGATGACAGGAGAAGCATCGGTGACCGAATCTCTTTCCCTCGACACGTATCGACTGCTCGGCCGCTCGGGCCTGCGGGTCTCGCCGCTGTCGCTGGGCGCGATGACCTTCGGGTCCGACTGGGGCTGGGGCTCGGAGAAGGACGAGGCCCGCGCGGTCTTCGACACCTACGTCGACCGCGGCGGCAACTTCATCGACACGGCCAACGGCTACACCAACGGCACCTCGGAGACCCTGCTCGGCGAGTTCGCCGCCGACAAGCGCGAGCGCCTGGTCATCGCGACGAAGTACACGATCGGCATGCGCCCGGGCGACCCGAACTCGGGCGGAAACCACCGCAAGAGCATGGTCCGCTCGGTCGAGGACAGCCTGCGGCGGCTGAACACCGACTACATCGACCTGCTGTACCTGCACGTCTGGGACGGCACCACGCCGGTCGAAGAGGTGCTGCGGGCGATGGACGACCTGGTCCGCGCGGGCAAGGTGCTCTATGTCGGCATCTCGGACACGCCCGCCTGGCAGGTCTCGCGGATGCAGGCCATCGCCGACCTGCGCGGCTGGTCGCCGCTGATCGCGCTGCAGATCGAGTACAGCCTGATCCAGCGGACCGTGGAGCGCGAGCTCATCCCGATGGCCGCCGAGATGGGCCTGGGCGTCGTCCCCTGGTCGCCGTTGGCCAGCGGCGTGCTCACCGGCAAGTACAGCCGCGCGGACCTGGTGCCCGACACGCCCTCGGCGGGCCCGACGGGGACGCGCAAGAAAATCGCGCACGCCAACGGCAGCCTCACCGAGCGCGGCCTCGCGATCGCCGACGTGGTCAAGGACGTCGCGGCCCAGATGGGCACGACCCCGGCCCGGGTGGCGCTGGCGTGGACGCTGCTCAACCCGGCGGTGACCGCGCCGATCTTCGGGGCGCGCACGGTCGCGCAGTTGGAGGACAACCTCGCCGCCCTCGACGTGCGGTTCAGCCCGGAGAACCTGGCCGACCTGGAGAAGGCCAGCGCCATCGAACTGGGCTTCCCGCACGACTTCCTGGCCGCGCCGCTGACCCGGGAGGTCGCCTTCGGCGGGACCGTCATCGTGCGGTGACCTAGGGAATCCACTGTGGACTATGCCGGGCGCCCTGGGCCGCCCGGCATAGTCCCGGCCGGACTGGGTAGCCCGCAGCGGTGACGACGACCGACACCGCCGCCGCGCTGCGCCGCTTCACCCGACACGTGAAGCAGGCGTACTCCGGCGGGCACGACCGGCCCCTGCTCGGCTACAGCGCGGTGCTCGCCGCCTACACCGGCCTGGTGGGCTTGGCCGCCGCGATCGGCCGGGCCCGCGGCGCTCGGCTGCCGGAGAGGTTCAGTGCCCAGGACACGATCCTGCTGTGCGCGGCGACGCACAAGGCCAGCAGGCTGCTGTCGAAGGAAGCGGTGACCAGCCCGCTGCGGGCCCCGTTCACCCGCTACGAGAAGGCCACCGGGGAGGCCGAGATCAACGAGGCCGCCCGGGGCAACGGCGCCCAGCACGCGATCGGCGAACTGGTCACCTGCCCGTTCTGCCTCGGTGTGTGGGTGGCGACCGGCCTGACCGCTGGCCTGGTCTTCGCGCCCCGCGCCACCCGCCTGGTGACCACCGTGCTGACCGCGGTGGCGGCCTCCGACACGCTGCAACTCACCTACGACCGGGCCAAGCGGCAGCTGTCTTAGTGACGGGACTGGTTCCGGTAGTCCGTGGGCGAAGTGCCATACGCGGCGCGGAAAGCGCGGGTGAAGACGCTGTGCCGGGTGAATCCCCACCGGGCCGCGATGTCTTGCACGGCGACCTCGGCCAGCACCGGGTCGGCCAGGTCGCGGCGGGCGCTTTCCAGACGCTCCTGGCGAATCCAGGCGGCGACCGTGCGGCCGTCCGCCTGAAACAGCCGGTGCAGGTAGCTGACCGAGATGTGGTGCGCGGCGGCGATCGCGCCCGGGGTCAGGCCGGGGTCGGCCAGGTGCTCCCGGATGAACGCCTCGACGCGCGGAACCAGGGCGGGCCCGTGCGTTCGCGGCGCGAGGTCGAGGGCCTCGGCGAACAGCGCCGAGACGAGATCGGCCACCACCACGCCCAGCCGGGGCCCGTCGCCCGCGTGGCAGGCCGCCCGCTGCGCGTCGAGGTCGGTGACGAAGCCAGCCAGCAGCGCCCCGATCCCCCTGGTCGCCGACATCGGCCTGCCGATCAGCTGGTCCATTCGCGCCGGGGGCACCGCCACCAGCGACTTGGGCACCCGTACCCCGACCGCGGTGAACGGCTTCCCCCCGGTGCGCAGCCGCACCACATGCGGCTGCGACGAGTCGCTGACGTGGAACTCCCCCGGGCCGAGACTGGCCTCCCGGCTGGCCCAGGAAATGTCCGCGCGCCCGCTCAGCGGAAGCGAGAGCTGGTAGACCTCCGGATCGGCTCGCCTGATCAACGCCGCCGTCCGGCGCGCGGTCATCGGCTGGTGCTCCTTGCCGAACACCACCAGCGACCCCAGCCGCAGATCCCGCTCCACCGCGCGGAAGTCGTGGGCGTGGTCGCTGCTCACCTCGGCCAGCATGATGGTGCGGGCCGCGTGCGCGCGCCAGTACTCGAACCGCTCGGCCGCGGGCACGTCGTCGGTGCGGAACTGGTTCTCGATCATGTCCGTCAAGAGTACGGCTTCCCGCGCCGCCGAGGGCGACCGCGAGTCACCGGCCTGCCAAGTGGTCTTGCAGCCGGGCGTGCCGAAACTGGTAGACCGCGCCCGCCCTGCGCAGCACGCCGCGGCGGTAGGCGTCGTCGAGGAAGGCGCTGACCGCCCAGGGAAGGCGGCCCGCCAGCGGCAGGCACAGGCGCGCGAAGACCAGCCACTGCCCCCACGCGGTCATGCTGAGCAGGTACCCGAGCCCGGCGACGAGCCCGCCGATCAGCCCGAGCAGCACCCCGAACACCGGCGACCAGAAGAACTCCAGTCCGGCCAGCGTCCCGCTCGGGAACAGCCACCGCAGGAAAAGCACCACCAGCCAGGTCGCCAACGGCACGACGAACGCGAACGCGGGCCCGGCGACAGCGAGCTGGATCAGCACCGTCGTGCGGTTCGCGCGCAGCAGCTCGGTCGGGCCACCGGCGGACTTGACGTCCAGCGGTGTCTCGCAGCGGGCGATGGCCGCCGCCACCGCGCCCGCCGCGACGCCGAACACGAGCCCGAACACCACCCCGTCCACGATCGCACTCAACAGGCCGTTGCCGTGGCCGAACGAGAGCTGGTGCGCGGCCTCGCGCGCCAGCCCGTAGCCGAAGCCGAGCAGGGCGCCGACGACGGACCCGATCCGGAACCGGGAGCCGACCCGGCCGGTCCGCGCGGGCCCGGCGCGGACCCGCAGGCGCACCCGCGACGGCTCCGACCGCCCGGACCGGTTCGTCAGCCCGTAAGCGACCCCAAACGCGGCCCCGACCACGGCGCCGAAGAGGGCGCCGAACAGCAGCGGGTACACCCCGACCGCATGCACGAGCAGCCCTTCCACGGCCATGTCCACCAGCCCGAGGATCAGCCCGGCGGTGACCGCGACGACGAGCATCCGGACCGGCAGCCGCAGCGAGGCGCCAAGCTGCCACCAGGCCAGGTCGTAGGTGCCCAGCCCGCGCAGGTGCCGGGCGAGGTGGCCCAGCCAGCGCTGCACGCGGTCCGGGTCGAAGCGCGCGTTCTCCGGCTGGTACCGGTAGACCGTCGCGACGAAGTTGCCGAGGAGGTGCTCCTTCAGGGCTTCCCGGGTGGGGAACCGGTCGGTGTCGAGCAGCACGGCCGGGTCGTGGTCGGGGGTGTCGCTGTAGACGGTGCGGGCGAGCCCGACCATCAGCGGGGTGGTCAGCGCGGCGGCGAGGTTGGCGCTCGCCCGCCGGTCCGGGTGGTCGCGCAGCTCGGCCAGGACCGGTTCCCACGCGGTGCCGCCGCCGTCGCCAGCGCGGGTGGTGCGCGGCAGGTAGTCGGCCAGGTCGGCGGGGGTCAGGTCGACCAGCTCGACCCCGCAGGCCGCGGTCAGCACGTCGGTCCCCGCCACGGCGGCGGCGTACTCGTCGGGTCTGCTGGTCAGCAGCAGCGGCAGCCGGGTGGCGTTGAGCGCCTCCAGCGCGGCGCGGTGCAGCCCGTCGGCGATCTCGTCGAACCCGTCCAGGACGGGCAGCACCCGGTCGGTCTCGACCAGCGCGGCGGCCAGCGTCGACCCGCCGGGGCCGGGCGCGTCCAGGTCGGGGTGGTCCTGGCGCAGCCGCGCGATCAGCCAGTCGCGCAACGACGTCGTGGTCGGGTTCCACGAGCCGAGGCCGACCACGACCGGCACGGCGGAGCCGGGGGCGCGGGCGCGCAGCAGGTCCAGGACGAACCGCAGGGTCAGGACCGTCTTCCCGGACCCGGCCTGGCCGAGCACCACCAGCCGCCCGGACGGAATCCGCCGGTAGACGTCCACGATCTGGTCCAGTCCACCGGTCAGGTCCAGCGGCTCGGCCGCGCCGTCGCGGGCGCGGCGGACGTTCGCCCAGGAGTCGGTCAACGCCGCGGCCACCGGCCGCCAGCGCACGGGCAGCGGGAACGGGTCGTGGACCTGCCGCTGCTCCTCCTCCCGCTGCCAGCGGACCCGGACCGCGTGCGCCAGCTCGTCGGCCGCGTCGGCCAGCCTGCGCTCGACCGCCGACCCGCCCCCGGCGGGCCGCGCGCTCACCTCCGCGTCGCCCCCCGACAGCTCCGCCCGCGCGTCCCGCCCAGCTGTCACGGCCTCTCGGCCTTGCCCCGCACCCTCAGGCCATCCGCCTCGCCCGAGAGCCGCGGCCCGCGAGTCCTGCCCTGATGCACCGGTCGGCGCGTCCCGCCCCGGCACCTCGACCCGCACTCCGTGACCCGAGCCCTCGCCGGACCCCCCATCCGCCCCCGGCGCTTCGACCCGCGCACCGTGACCCGAACCGTCCCCGGCTCGCCCCGGCGCCTCGGTTCGCCCGCCTCGTCCCGAATCCTCGGTCGGCGCGTCCAGTCCCGCCGCTTCCGCCAGGATGGGCGGCTTGCCGAAGCCCGCGCTGGCGAACAGGGCCACCCGCTCGTCCTCGGCGAGCTCCAGCGCGTCGGCGAGCCGCCGCACCGTGGCCACCCTCGGGTCGGCGCGCTCGCCAGTCTCCAGGCCGCGGATGGTGCGCACCCCAAGACCGGACCGGTCGGCCAAATCCTCCTGGGTCAGCCCAGCCCGCAGCCGCAGGCCGCGCACCATCGCGCCGAACTGGCTGGTCACGTCCTGCCTCTCGCCGGGCCGCCTCGATCAGGGGGACCTTAGCGAGGGCACCGGCCACCACCGGCCGGTGTGTGGCCGGTCGTGGCCCGCCGATCCCGGTGGGAAGCGGTGAGCCGGATACGCCACCTGGCGCTGCGCCATGCCGCCGAACGCACGCGAAGCCGTTGCGCCGAGTGACGTTTTCACTGGTCGGGACCCTCAGAGCGCCTGCCGGGGCAGGGGGTGGTGTGAGCCCTGGCACGTGGCCGTTTTCTGTGAAACGCACTCGTCAGGGTGGTTGTCTGGTTATCGTTCGGCGGCCGTGGCCGCGCGGCCTGGTTCCTCGGCGACGTCCGAGCGCTGTGCCCAGCACAGCTACCCGGCCCGACCGAGAGAAAGTGGTGAGCGCAGGCATGACCGATCTGATCATCGCGGTCGCGCTCTGCGTCGCCGTCGCCATCGCCTACGCCACGGCCGCGCTCATCCAGGCCAGGCACGCGCACCTGAGCATGTGGGCGCTGATCCGGCTGCCGGTGTGGTGGGCCGCCTTCGGCCTCAACGCGCTCGGCGCTGGCCTGCACGTGCTCTCGCTTGGTTTCGGGCCGCTGTCGCTGATCCAGCCGCTTGGCGTGCTGACGCTGGTGATCGCGGTGCCGCTGACCGCGGCGGCGGCGCGGCGCGCGGTGACCGGGACCGAGACGGTCGGGATGGTGTGCACGGTGATCGGCCTGGTGGGCCTGACCCTGCTCGTCACCACCGGCGGCGACGGCGACACCCTCGCCGACCACGAGCTGACCGGCCTGCTCCTGGCCACGGCCGCCATCGTCGGCCTGCTCACCGCCCAGGGGCAGCGGGCCGGGGCGTCCCCGCTGTGGGAGGCCGTCGCGGGCGGCCTGGCGTTCGCCGTCTGCTCGGCCCTGTGCCAGACGGTGGTCCTGCGGGTGCAGGGCAGCGGGGTCGGCGCGCTCGCCCAGCCCGCCGCCATCGTCGCGATCGTCGCCGTGGCGGTGCTGGCGATCGTGGCGACCGTGACCACTCAGCGCTCCTACCGCGACGGCCTCGGCGCCCCGCTGGCGATCACCAACCTGGTCAACCCGACCAGCGCCACCGCCATCGGCATCGTCTTCCTCGGCGAAGACCTCGCCACCACGGGCCTGGAGATCGTCCTCGCGGTCGGCTGCGCCGTCATCGCCGCCTACGGCGTGACCCAGCTGGCCCGGGCCCGTGACCTGCCGATCGCGGCTCCCCTGCCGGTCATCGCGACCGACGACGAAGCCCGCTCGGACGCCGCCTGATCTACCAGGCGGCGACCAGGCGGCGTCCGGGCGAGGAGTTCACAAGGCGAGCCGCGGCCAGGACCGCGTGTCCCGCAGCAGTTGCCGGTCGTGCGTGGCGATCACGACCGCGGCCGGGGTCGACCCGAGCGCGGCGGTCAGCTCGTCCACCAGCCCGGCCGAGAGGTGGTTGGTCGGCTCGTCCAGCAGCACGACGTGCGGGCGGGCGAGCAGGACCAGGGCCAGGTCGAGCCGCCTGCGGGCGCCGACGGACAGCTCGGCCACCGGCCTGCGCCGGTCGTGCCGGTCCAGCAGGCCCAACTCCCCCAGCCCGGGTCCGGGCACCCCGGAGCGGGCGCGGCGTTCGTCGTACAGGTCCGCCGCGGTGCGCGAGAGCGGCAGGTCGGACTCTTGCCCCAGCCGCCCGATCCGGGCGGGACGGGCCCGGGTGACCGTGCCCGTGCTCGGCGCCAGCTCGCCCGCGAGCACCCCGAGCAGGGTCGACTTTCCCGCGCCGTTCGAGCCGGTGACCAGCAGCCGGTCCCCGGAGTCCAGCGCCAGGTCGACCGGGCGCCTGAGCCGGGCGGCCACGGTCACGCCGTCGGCGCGCAGCAGGGTCGCGCCGGGATGCTCGGGCAGGTCGGGCAACGCGAACCGGGTCGGTGGCGGCGGGACCGCCACCACGTGCGCGGCCAGGTCCTCCTGCCGCCGCCGCACCGCCCGGACCAGGCCGGGCGCGCGGGTGGCGCGGGAGTGCTTGCCGTGCCCCTTGGCGGGCCGCCAGTTGTCGCGCAGCCGGTTCTGGGCGGCGGACAGGTCGTCGGCCAGGCGCGCGCGTTCGGCGACCTGCTCGGCGTGCAGCGCCGCCCAGCGGGCCCACTCCGCGCGGCGACCCTCCACATAGGCCGGATAGCCGCCGCCGTAGACCCGGGGCCTGCCGTCGCTGGACGGGTCGAGGTCGACCACCGTGGTCGCCACGTCGGCCAGCAGCGCCCGGTCGTGGCTGACCAGCACCACCACGCCCGGGTGGGCGCGCAACCGCTCGGTGAGGTGGTCGAGCCCGCTCGCGTCGAGGTGGTTGGTCGGCTCGTCGAGCAGCAGCACCGAGTGCCCCGCGCCGAGCAGGCACGCCAGCCGCACCCGGTGGCGCTGCCCGACCGAGAGCGTGCCGAGCGGGCGGGCGCGGTCGGCCACGGCGTTCAGCGCGGCCAGCGAGACCTCGACCCGCCGGTCGGCGTCCCACGCGTCGCGCGCCTCCGCCTCGGCGAGCGCGGCGGCGTAGTCGTCGGCCGCGCCGGGACGGCCCTCGGCGAGCGCGGCGCTCGCGCGGTCCAGTCGGGCCAACGCCCGGCGCGCCGCGGCCAGTTCGAGATCGATCAGGTCGCCGACGGTGTCGGCTGGGCCGAGCGGGATCTGCTGGTCGGCGACCCCGACCGAGCCCGCGTGGCGCACCTCGCCTCGGTCGACGGGCAGGTCGCCGGAGAGCACCCGGAGCAGGGTGGTCTTGCCGCGACCGTTCTCGCCGACGACGGCGACCCGGTCGCCCGCCGCGGCCACGAGGTCGACCCCGGCGAGCACCGGCCGCCCGCCGAAGGAGAGGTGGACATCGGACATCCGGACGTGCGCGGCGCGCGCGGGAACCAGGGAAAGGGATGACGACATGAGGAACTGCCTCCATGGCGAAAGTGATGCGCGAAAGGACGAGGACCGGCGCCGCGGGCCGCGGCGCCGGTGGAGGCGTCGTCCTCTTAGAGGAACAGCAGTTGCTGCATCACATTCGCCAGGTTAGCCCGAATCCGGGCTCCACTCATCCGAATTACCCCCAAGGGGGAGCCCGCCGGAACGCGCTGACCTGCGAAGCCACCGAACGTCAGCCCATCGAGTGAACCGCTGGTTCTCGATGCGGGAACACCCGACAGTCGTGTTTAGGGTTCGCTGAGATCGCGCCGAACGGAAACGAACGCCGGAGATGCCGGAGATCATGAAAAATTTGGCAAGCATGGCGGTTGTCATCGCCACGACCGCGCTGGCGGTCGTGCCGCACGCCGACGCCGACGCGGCGCTGCTCCTTCCCGATCTGCGCCAGGCCCCGATCGGCTGCGCGGGCGGCCAGACCGGGTGGCCCGCGGCGTGCGCCGACTGGGACGTGTGCCTGGTCGCGGACGCGTCGGCGGCGAACGGCGCCTGCGCGGCCACCGGCCCGGCCAAGGCGGTGCGACTGCGGTTCACCACCGCGGAAGACAACATCGGCGACGGTCCGCTGCTGCTCTACGCGCGCCGCGACAGCGCCGCTCGCCCGACCATGACCGTGCGCCAGGCCATCCAGTCCAGTGTGGACGGTTCGATCCCCGCTGGACACGCGCAAGCCCAGCGGCCCATCCCCACCACCGCCTACTACGAGCCCGCCGCGACCCACGAGCACTGGCACCTGACGGACTTCACCCACTTCCGACTGCGCTCGACCGACGGCAAGACGCTGGTGACCGACCGCAAGAACGGGTTCTGCCTCGGCGACCGCTACCCCGTCCCCGACGCGCGGTGGCTGCCCGGCAAGCCGCGCGGCGAGACCAGCCCGGCCGCCGTGCTGGCCGCCACCCTGCGCGGCAACACCTGCGCCCACCACCGACCGGACGCGCTGGAAGTGACGCTGGGGATCTCGGTCGGCTACGGCGACGACTACCGCCACACCGTCGACTTCCAGTGGCTCGACGTCACCGGCGTGCCCTCGGGCGTCTACGACGTGGTCAGCACCGTCAACCCGGACCGGACGCTGCTGGAGAAGTCCTACGACAACAACACCTCGTCGCTGGCCGTCGACCTCCGGTGGCCGCCGGGCGCCCGGGGTCCGGGCGGGGAGATCCTGCGGCCCCCCTCGGTCAAGATCCTGCGCAGCTGTCCCGGCAAGGCGTCCTGCGCCGCGCGCGGCTGACACCGCCGGTTCCTATCCGAAGATCATCTCCCGCGACCCGAGCGTCGTCGGCGGTGGCCCTCGGCGCGCCCAGCCGGCCCCCGACGATCGGCCCCCGACGGATGGCGCAACCACAATACGCATCCGGCGCAAAGGCCCCTTAATCGGAAATTTTCCTACCCCTGGTGTCTTCCCAAAGATTTAACCGGGCGCATACGTTGCATCGCCGCACGTCCCCTCTGCGCCAAGGAGAAGGCAATGGGTCGACCTCCCACCACTCTGCGAACGGCAGGCGCCACCACGCTGGTCGCCGCCGCGCTCGCGCTGGCTCCGCTCGCGACGAGCACGGCCGCGTCCCCCGCCCCCGATTCAGCGAGCGCCGCCGACACGGTGTGCCTGACCCCGCCGGGGAACCAGAGCGCCTCGGCCAAGGGCACCCGGGCCCCCGACCACGAGCCCATGTCGGCCGAGGACGTCGCCCGAGTGGAGACGCGGACCGGGGAACTGTTGGCGCACAAGCGATCCCGGGGCTACTTCGTGCCGCAGGGCGCCTTGGCCTCGGCCACCATCCCGGTCTACGTGCACGTGATGGCGAGCGCGAGCGGCGCGGGCGACGTGTCGAACGAGCGGATCGCCGAGCAGATCGCGGTGCTGAACAAGAACTTCGACGGCAAGGAGTCCCCGCACGCCGCCGACACCGGCTTCACCTTCCGTTTAGCGGGCATCGACCGGTTCCGCAACGACGAGTGGCACAAGGACAGGTACAGCACCTCCTACCGCGCGCTGACCCGCAAGGGCGGCATGAACGCGCTCAACATCTGGCTGGTGGACTTCGACTACCTCGGCATCGCCACCTTCCCGTGGGGCGGCAACCCCTTCATCGACGGGGTTCGCGTGCACTGGAACTCCCTACCCGGCGGCGGCATCGCCAACTACAACCTCGGTGAGACCGCGACCCACGAGGTGGGGCACTGGCTCGGGCTCTACCACACCTTCCAGGGCGGCTGCACGACCAAGAACGACCAGGTGGCCGACACCCCGGCGCAGTCGTCCCCGACCAACGGCTGCCCGGAAGGCCGCGACTCCTGCGCGCTGCCCGGCCTCGACCCGATCCACAACTACATGGACTACTCGTTCGACTCTTGCTACAACCAGTTCACTCAGGGCCAGAGCAAGCGGATGAGCGACGTGTGGGTCGCCTACCGAGCCTGACTCCCCAACCTCCCATCGGCCCCGCCACCCGAGGCGGGGCCGATTTTTTTCACCACCCTGGTACCCCACAGGGGTATGGGGTATATAGTCGGACGGGAGCCACTACCAGGAGGAAGACCCATGTCGACAGACCACGAGCACCACCACCAGACCGGCCACGCCTCCTGGGGCATGGCCGCATCGGCCACCCTGCACTGCCTGACCGGCTGCGCCATCGGCGAGGTGCTGGGCATGGTCATCGGCACCGCCCTGGGCTGGGGCACGCTCGCCACGGTCGTCCTGGCCGTGGTCCTGGCGTTCTTCTTCGGCTACGCGCTGACCATGCGCGGGGTCCTGCGCGCCGGGGTCGGCTTCCGACAGGCGGCGAAGGTGGCGCTGGCCGCGGACACGGTCTCGATCGCGGTCATGGAACTGGTCGACAACCTCGTCATGGTCGGCGTTCCCGGGGCGATGAACGCGGGCGTGGCCAACTGGGTGTTCTGGGCCGCGCTGGCCTTCGCCCTCGGCGTCGCGTTCGTCGTCACCTGGCCGATCAACCGGTGGATGATCAGCCGCGGCCTCGGCCACGCGGTCGTGCACGCGTACCATCACTGAGCAGGCTCACGGTCTCCTGAGCCGAAGAGAGCGGGCCCGCCACGCGTGGGCCCGCTCTCTTCGTTTGACACCAAGCTCCCCAACCTTGACGTCCCTGGCTTGCGCGCTTAGTCCGCGGCCAGTTTCGTGGTGGCTTCCTGGCCCGCGTCGGCCGCTCGGCGCAGAAAGTCGGCGAGCAGTTCCAACTGCGCCTCGTCATAGCCCGCGCACAGTTCGTCCATAGAGGCGTTCATCCCCGAGTACAGGCCGTACAGCTCCGCGTTGCGGTCACACAATGCCCGCACGGCCACCGACCGCCGATCGGCAGCGTCCGGGTCCCGGTCGCGCGTGATCCAGCCACCGCGCTGGAGCCGGTCGAGGATGCCGGTCACCGTGGCCGGGTGCAGCCCCGCCCGCCGGGCCACCGCGCTCGGACTGAGCGGCCCGTGCCGGGAGATGAGGTCGAGGCAGTCCAGGTCGATGTCCTTGAGCTCCAGCCGCGCCCCCACCTGGTGGTTGAGCAGAGACAGCTGATTGCTCAGCGCCCGCATCGCCTCCTTGATCGCCGTCTGCAACCGCCTGCGGCGCCTGGCGTCCTCAGAAGATATGGAACTCATATGATATGATCCTCATGTCGTATGGCGTTCAGAGCTGAGAATATCCCGCGGAGGGCTGTGACATGTTCCTGATCACTGGAGCGACCGGCGTCGTCGGACGACCGTTGATCGATCACCTGGCCGCCGAGGGCGCCAAGGTGCGCGCGGTGACCCGCCATCCGGTGGCGGCGGCACTCCCCCCGTCGGTCGAGGTCGTCGCGGGAGATCCACGTTCACTGGAGACGCTTGTTCCGCACCTTGACGGCGTGACCGGACTGTTTCTGCATCCGCGCGCGGTCGCGGACAACGCTGCTGGACTGGCTGCGCTGGCCAAGCGGCATGGCGTGCGGCGGATCGTGGCCTTGTCGGCGAACAATGTCGATGAGGACCTTGATCGGCAGCCTTCCCGGTTCCGTGGTGACCGGAACAAGGAGGCCGAGGATGCCGCTGTCAACAGCGGTGTGGACTGGGTGACTTTGCGGGCGAGTTCTTTCGCGGTGAACGCGCTTACCGCTTGGGGTGGGCAGATTCGGGCTGGGGATATTGTCCGCGGACCTTATGCTGGGTTCGCCGAAACGCCGATTGATGAGCGGGACTTGGCTGAGGCCGGTGCTCGGGCATTGCTGGATGACGGGCTCGTCGGTCGGCGGTTGGAGTTGACTGGGCCGGAGTCGTTGACGCATGAGGAGATGGTGGCGGTTATCGGGTCAGTGCTTGGGCGGGCGTTGCGGTATGTGGAGGTTCCCGCTGACGCTGCCCGGGAAGGGATGATTCGGAATGGGCTGCCTGAAGGGTTTGTGGTGGCTTTGATGGGTCGGTATGCGAGGGATTTGGGGCGGCCTGCTCGGGTTAGTGGTGATTTGGTGGAGGTGCTTGGGCGGCCTGCTCGGACGTTTGCCACTTGGGTGGCTGATCATTCTGGTGCGTTTATGGGCTGAGTTGTTCTGGGCTCGCTTGTGTGGGGTTGCTCGATGGGGTGGAGAGGGTTCTCGGGGGGCTGGGTGTGGGGGTTGCTCGATGGGGTGGAGTGGTTTCTTTGGGGCCCCTACGAAGGAAGATCCCGTCGTGGGAAAGACGGGTGGGGAGCCTTCGGCCCCACGACCACGGCCAGTTTAGGGATCTTCCTTCTCCCCCAAAGAAACCACTCCACCCCATCGAGCACTGGGCGAGCGCTGGTTCGGCTTCGTGGGGCGTGGGTTCGCTACTCGGTCTTCCCTATCGAGCACTGGGCGGGCGTTGGTTCAGCTTCGTGGGGGACGGGTGGCAGGAACGCGGCTTGGCAGAAGGGCAGGCTGGCAGGACGGCAGCCTGGCAGGAGGGCGGCCTGGTAGGAAGGCCGGGCCCAGCACAGCCGCCTGGCAGGAACACGGGGCCAGCAGGGAGGCTGGCCTGGCCAGCCACCCCACGAAGGCCACTCAACCGCCCCAACCACGACCGCGACAGCCCTTTGATTTTGCCGCCCCACAGCCCCACAAACAAAGCCCCACCCACCCTGGGGGCTGACCCCGCTCCAGTCTATCAAGCCAGGCCGACAAAACAGGTCAGAACGATCTTGCCTGTGGACAACTCGCCGCAGGAAAAAGAGGGACACGCCGGGGACGTGGATTGGATGGATCGAAGGTGGCGTTCGGAACGGCGGGTCAGTGAGGGATGTTCAGGTGGCCGCGGATGGTGGTGCCTGCGGCGTCCGTGTGTTGGCGGACTAGGTCGACCAGGTAGTTGACCAGGAGTAGGCCGCGGCCGCCGGGTTGGGTGGCGGGGGCGGGGATTCGGCCTGCCAGGGGGTTGGTGAGGCGGCCGGTGTCGTGTACCTGGAAGACCAAGGTGTTTGCCTCCACCCAGAGGGTCAGGGTGCCTTGGCCGCCGCCGTGCATGATCGAGTTGGCCACTAGTTCGGCTACCGCCAGTTCCACGTCGCCTATGCGGGGGGTGGGGATTCCGGCGCGGGTGGCGTGGTCGACCGCGAAGCGTCTGCAGGTGGCCAGTAGGGAGCGGTCGAAGGGGAGGGTGGCGGCGTGGGTGGGGGCGGGGGGTAGGGGGAGGTTGTAGGTCGACAGGATGCGTTCGGGGGCGTAGGCGGGGCTTTCTCGGTCGCCGTCGCGGTCTATCAGGGTGGGGTGGGTGGCTTCCGCGTCGGCTAGGACGGTGGGGTCAAGATGATCCAGGTCGTAGGGGCACAGGATCGTCACCTCGCGGCCGGTGAAGGCCAGGTTGATCAGGGCCTCGTGCTGCACGCACGCCGGGTACTCCACCGAGGTGCGGCCTGCCCAGATGGGCTCGCCGATGATGCGGACCCGGCCGGTGGGACGGGCGTCGGCGAAGGCGCGCAGGACGCCGGGGATGATGCGGCCGGGGTTGCGGCCCGCCTCGGTCATGTCCAGCCACTGCACGGTGTCGCCGTCGCGGCCCAGCGCGTCGCGCAGGAGGGCCAGGTTGGGGCCGGGGACGGCGACCGCGACCGGGTGCCCCTGGGCCAGGCCGTCGCGGATGAAGGGGACGGTGCCCGCCAGGTAGTCCTGTGCGCCCGCGTAGAACAGGGCGGGGTGGATGAACTGGTCCACGGCGGTGTCGACCCGCGCGGGGGTGTCGCCCTGCGGCTCGTCGTCAGTCGAGATTGTCACGATCGCGAGCCCTCCCCATCCCGGTCGGCGGCGAGTGCCGACCGAGGGCGCTCCAGCAACCGGATGCCGACGATACAGGTGTCGTCGTCGGTGTCGGCGTTGCTGTGGGTAAGCAGCCGGTCCAGCAGGTCGTCCACGTCGCTCGCCTCGCCCTCCGCGGTGCGCAGGAGCCGCGCGAGGGAGTCGTCCACGGCGCAGTCGCGGCGTTCGATCAGGCCGTCGGTGTACATCAACAGGGTGTCGCCGGGGCGGAGTTCGACCTGGCCCTGTTCGTAGTGGGCATCCGCGCGGGCGCCGAGCAGCATCCCGCCGAGGAACGACAGCGACCTGGCCTGGCCGTCGCGCAGCAGGACCGGGGGCAGGTGGCCTGCCCGCGCCCAGGTCAGCACCCGGGTGTCCGGGTCGTACACCCCGCACAGCGCGGTCGCCAGGACGCGTTCGGTCAGGTTGTGCGCGACGACGTTGAGCCAGGCCAGCAGCTGGTCGGGGGCGGCTCCGGTGGCGGCGAGGCCGCGCAGGGCGTTGCGCAGCAGCACCATGCCCGTGGCCGCGTCGATGCCGTGGCCAGCGATGTCGCCGACCGAGAGCAGGATGCCCCCGCCCGGCAGGACGACCGAGTCGTACCAGTCGCCGCCGACGAGGTGGCCCTTCTCGGCCGGACGGTAGCGGGCGGCCACCCGCAGGCCGGGCACGTCGATCGGGTCCTGGGCGGAGGGCATGATGGCCCGCTGTAGTTGCAGGGCAAGCTGGTTGCGCTCGGCGGACTCCTGCTCGGTGTGCGCGAGCTGGTCGCGGGTCGCGGCCAGCGCCACCTCGGTCCAGTGCTGCGCGGAGACGTCCTGGTACGCGCCGCGCACGGCGACCAGGTCGCCGTCGTCGTCCAGGACCGGTTCGGCGATGACGCGGCTGTGCCGGGTCACGCCCTCGGCGGCGCGCAGGCGGATCGCGGTGGACGCGGGTCTGCGGTGGTAGAGCAGCGTGCGCAGGAACCGGCCGATGGCGGTCGCGTCGTCGGGGTGGGCCCGCGCGGCGAGCTGCCGCAGCGGGATCGGCGGCGCGGTGGGCGGCAGCCCGTGCAGCTCAAAAAGCTGGCCGCTCCAGGTGATCTCGCCGGAGACCAGGTTCTCCTCGAACCCGCCGATGCCGCCGAGCCGCTGGGTGTGCTGCAGCAACGCGGCCAGCCGGGTGGTGTCGTCCAAGACCCGGCAGGTCAGCAGGACGCCGCCGGAGAGCCGGGTGATCCCGATCGCGGCCTCGACGGTGTGCACGGCGTGGTCGACCAGAGTGGCGACCGGCATCCGGTCGGTGTGGAAGGGCTCGCCGGTGGCGTGGACGCGCTCGATCTTGTCGAAAAGCCCGCCCGCCTGCGCGGCCAACGGGTAGGCCTCCAGCAGCGGCGCGCCGACGATCTGCTCGGGCGGCCTGCCCGCCGGGTCGCGGAAGCGGGGGTTGACGTGCTCGACGCGGAAGTCGGCGAGCCAGCCGTCCGCGTCGAGCAGCGGGACCAGGACCAGGGTCGGGTCGAGCAGCCCGTCGGCGAGGCCCGCCAGCTCGGACACCACGGCGGCGGGGGCGGGCGCGGCGGGGCCGCGGTCGGCGTCGAGGGTGTGCGCGCACAGCTCGGCCAGCGCGCCGAGCTGCTTGCCGCCCGCGGCGGGCAGCGCGGGCACCGGGCCGGGCCAGCAGATTTCCAGCACGCCCAGCACCCGCCCGCCCGCTGCGGCGGGCAGCACGACGCGGGCGCCGCCGGGGCGCTGGTGGCAGCCGATGGTCGGCGGGGTCGCGTCGCCCTCGGTCCACACCGGGCCGCGCTCGACCAGCGCCTGGCGGGCCGCGGTGGGCACGTCGGGCGGCACGTAGTGCCAGCGGCGGGCGTCCTCGTCGGTGAAACCGGCGCTCCCGGCCAGCCGCAGCGACCCGTCCGCCCCGGCCGCCCACACCGCGGCCGCGCAGGCGCCGAGCGGGGCGAGGGCGTGCTCCAGCAGGGACTCGGCGACCGCCTGGGCGTCCGCGGCGTCGGCCGCCACGCTCTCGGCGGCGTGCGGCCGCCCGGCGGCCGGGCGAGCGGCCGAAGCGGGGTCGTCGCGCACCGCGTCCGGCGGGACCTGGTTGACGGTCTGGCTGACCGGCCGGTCGACGGTGTCGGCCTGGTTGAGGATGTCGACGGCCAGCTCCACCCGCGACAGTCCCGCCTGCTCGGCGAGCCCGGCGAGCTGGCGGGCGGCCTGCGCCGGGCTGATGCCCAGGCGCTCGACCAGCACGCCCTTGGCGAGGTCGACCACCGCCCGGTCCGCGGCGGCGGCGCGCACCTGGCGCACCTGCGCGCGCAGCCGGTCAACCGTGGCGGCCAGCCGCGTGGGATCGGCCGAGGACTGCTCGGCTCTCTCCGCGGTGGCGGAACTGTCCACGGTGCTCCTCGGCGTGCTGCGGCGGGCTTGCCCGTGCGCTCAGGCGGGCAGCCTGCGGTGGATGCGATCGATGAGGTCGCGCGCGTCCACCGGTTTGGTGACGTAGTCGCTGGCCCCGGAGGCCAGGCTTTTCTCGCGGTCGCCGGGCATCGCCTTGGCGGTGACGGCGATGATCGGCAGTTCGGCGTGCTCGGGGTTGGCGCGGATCGCCGCGGTGGCGGCGTACCCGTCCATCTCGGGCATCATGACGTCCATCAGGATCAGGTCGATGTCGGGGTGCGCGGCCAGCGCCTCGACGCCCTTGCGGCCGTTCTCCGCGTGCAGCACGCGCATCCCGTACAGCTCCAGAATACCGGTCAGGGCGTAGACGTTGCGCGCGTCGTCGTCCACGACCAGCACCGTCCGGCCCGCCAGCCGCTCGTCAACGCCGGGCGGCAGGGACACCCCGAGCGTGTCCGGCCGCACCAGCGGCAGCACGTCGCCGGGCTGCTCGGCCGACAGGTGCAGCGCGATCCGCTCGCGCAGCTCGTCCAGGCTGGAGATCAGCTCCAGCGGCCGGGCGCCCGCCCGCGCCTGCAACGCGCGTTCCTGGTCGGGGTCGAGCCGTCTGCCGTTGTGCGCCAGGACCGGGACGTCGCGCAGGGCGGCGTCGCGGTCGAGGTTGTCCAGGAACTGGTGGGCGGCCTCGCCGGGCAGGTCGAGGCCGAGCACGACGCACTGGCAGGGCGCCTCGGCCAGCGCGGCGGCCGCCTCGGCCAGGCCCGCCGCGGTGACCACCTCGACGGGGCCGCGCGGGTCGGTGCGGTCGCGGCTGCCCGCGAGGTCGACCAGGGCGCTTTCGGCGACCAGGGACAGCAGGCCGCGCGAGTGCTCCTCGATCACCAGAAGTCTTCGCCGGGACGGGGCCTGCTCGGTCACCGCCCGCCGATCGGCGGACTCGGCCGCCCGCTCGTCGGCCCCGTCGCCGGTCTCGACGTAGCCCGGCCGGGCGACCGGCAGGTAGAAGGTGAAGGTGCTGCCCTGCCCCGGGGCGCTCTCGGCGGTGATGGCGCCGCCGAGCAGGTAGGCGATCTCGCGGCTGATGGACAGGCCAAGGCCGGTGCCGCCGTAGCGGCGGCTGGTCGTCCCGTCCGCCTGCTGGAACGCGCCGAAGATCGATTCGAGCTGCTGCTTGGCGATGCCGATGCCGGTGTCGATCACCCGGAACGCGACCGCCGGGCCGTGCCGGGTGACCGAGCGGGGCAGCTCGGCGGGCCCGGCGGGCTCGATGCGCAGCTCGACGCCGCCGGACTCGGTGAACTTCACCGCGTTGGACAGCAGGTTGCGCAGCACCTGGCGCAGCCGGGCGTCGTCGGTGACCAGCTCGGCCGGGACGCCGGGGCTGGTGGTGATGCGGAACTCCAGGCCCTGCTGGGTGGTCAGCGGCCGGAACGTGGCCTCCACGTAGTCCAGCAGCTGGCGCAGCGGGATGCGCTCGGGGGTGACGTCCATCTTGCCCGCCTCGACCTTGGACAGGTCGAGGATGTCGTTGATCAGTTGCAGCAGGTCCGAGCCAGCCGAGTGGATGATGCCCGCGTACTCGACCTGCTTGGGGGTGAGGTTGCGCGAAGGGTTCTGGGCCAGCAGCTGGGCCAGGATGAGCAGGCTGTTGAGCGGGGTGCGCAGCTCGTGGCTCATGTTGGCCAGGAACTCCGACTTGTACTTCGAGGCCAGCGACAGCTCCTGCGCGCGGGTCTCCAGCTCCTGGCGCGCCTGCTCGATCTCCATGTTCTTGGTCTCGATGTCGCGGTTCTGGCTAGCCAGCAGCGCGGCCTTCTCCTCAAGCTCGGCGTTGGAGCGCTGCAACTGCTCTTGGCGGGTCTGCAGCTCGCCGGAGCGGGCCTGCAGCTCGGCCGCGAGCCGCTGGGACTCCCCCAGCAGCTCGTCGGTGCGGGCGTTGGCGACGATGGTGTTGACGTTGACCCCGACCGTCTCCATGAGCTGTTCGAGGAAGTCGCGCTGGATCTGGGTGAACCGGTGCACCGAGGCCAGCTCGATCACCCCGAGCACCTGGTCCTCGACCACGATCGGCAGCACGATCAGGCTCGACGGCGGGGCGCTGCCCAGCCCGGAGGAGATCGTGACGTAGCCGGGCGGCACCTCGTCCACCTCGATCGTGCGGCGGCTGCGCGCGGCCTGCCCGACCAGGGACTGGCCCAGGGCGAACTCGCGCGGCCGGTCGGCCTCGGCCGGGTTGCCCGGGTGCCCGTAGGAGCCGAGCAGCCGCAGGACGGTGCCGTCCGCGCCGTCTTCTGCGAGGTAGAACGCGCCGTACTGGGCGGAGACCAGCGGGGCGAGCTCGTCGACGATCAGTTCGGCGACCACGGCCAAGTCGCGGCGGCCCTGCATGAGGCTGGACATCCTGGCCAAGTTCGATTTGAGCCAGTCCTGGTCCTGGTTGGCCCGGGTGGTCTCGCGCAGCGACCCCACCATGGAGTTGATGTTGTCCTTGAGCTCGGCGACCTCGCCGGAGGCCTCCACGGTGATCGACCGGGTCAGGTCGCCCTCGGCGACCGCGCTGGTCACCTCGGCGATCGCGCGGACCTGCCGGGTCAGGTTGCCCGCCAGTTCGTTGACGTTCTCGGTGAGCCGCTTCCAGGTGCCCGACACGCCCTCGACCTCGGCCTGGCCGCCGAGCCGGCCCTCGCTGCCGACCTCGCGGGCGACCCGGGTGACCTCGGCGGCGAAGGAGGAGAGCTGGTCGACCATGGTGTTGATGGTCGTCTTGAGCTCCAGGATCTCGCCGCGCGCGTCGACGTCGATCTTGCGGGTCAGGTCGCCCTGGGCGACCGCGGTGGTGACCTGGGCGATGTTGCGGACCTGGCTGGTCAGGTTGTTCGCCATGAAGTTGACGTTGTCGGTCAGGTCCTTCCAGGTGCCCGCGACGTTGGGCACCCGGGCCTGGCCGCCGAGGATGCCCTCGGTGCCGACCTCGCGGGCGACTCTGGTCACCTCGTCGGCGAACGCCGAGAGCGTGTCGACCATCGTGTTGATCACCCCGGCCAGCGCGGCGACCTCGCCCTTGGCCTCGACGGTGATCTTCTGCGACAGGTCGCCCCGGGCGACGGCGGTGGCGACCTGGGCGATCGAGCGCACCTGCCCGGTCAGGTTCGACGCCATCACGTTGACGTTGTCGGTCAGGTCCTTCCAGGTGCCCGACACGCCGCGCACCGTGGCCTGGCCGCCGAGGTTGCCCTCGGTGCCGACCTCGCGGGCCACCCGGGTCACCTCATCGGCGAACGCGGAAAGCTGGTCGACCATCGTGTTGATGGTCTCCTTGAGTTCCAGGATCTCCCCGCGCGCGTCGACCCGGATCTTCTGCGACAGGTCGCCCCGCGCGACGGCGGTGGTGACCTGCGCGATGGAGCGCACCTGGGCGGTCAGGTTGTCGCCCATGACGTTGACCGACTCGGTGAGGTCCTTCCAGGTGCCGGACACGCCCTTGACGTCGGCCTGCCCGCCCAGGCGCCCCTCGGTGCCGACCTCGCGGGCCACCCGGGTCACCTCGTCGGCGAACGCGGAAAGCTGGTCGACCATCGTGTTGATCGTGTTCTTGAGCTCCAGGACCTCGCCGCGCGCGGTCACGTTGATCTTCTGCGACAGGTCGCCCTTGGCCACCGCGGTCGCCACCTGGGCGATGGAGCGGACCTGCGCGGTGAGGTTGCCCGCCATGGAGTTCACCGAGTCGGTCAGGTCGCGCCAGGTGCCCGAGACGCCCTTGACGTCGGCCTGCCCGCCGAGCAGGCCCTCAGTGCCGACCTCGCGCGCCATCCGGGTCACCTCGTCGCCGAACGACGAGAGCTGGTCGACCATCGTGTTGATCGTGTTCTTGAGCTCCAGGATCTCGCCGCGCGCGTCGACGTCGATCTTCTGCGACAGGTCGCCCTTGGCCACCGCCGTGGTGACCTGGGCGATGTTGCGGACCTGGTCGGTCAGGTTGCCCGCCATGAAGTTCACCGAGTCGGTCAGGTCGCGCCACACGCCCGCGACGCCGGGCACCTGCGCCTGCCCGCCGAGGCGGCCCTCGCTGCCGACCTCGCGCGCGACCCGGGTGACTTCGTCGGCGAACGACGAGAGCTGGTCGACCATCGTGTTGACGGTCTCCTTGAGCTCCAGGATCTCCCCGCGCGCGTCGACGTCGATCTTCTGCGACAGGTCGCCGCGGGCCACCGCGGTCGCCACCTGCGCGATGTCGCGGACCTGGCGGGTCAGGTTGCCCGCCATCGCGTTCACCGAGTCGGTCAGGTCCTTCCAGGTGCCCGACACCCCGGGCACCTCGGCCTGCCCGCCGAGGCGGCCCTCACTGCCGACCTCCCGCGCGACCCGGGTGACCTCGGAGGTGAACAGCGAGAGCTGGTCGACCATGCCGTTGAAGACGGTGGCGATCTCGCCGAGCAGGCCGTCGGCGTCGTCGGGCAGGCGGGTCCCGAAGTCGCCGTCGCGGACGGCGGTCAGGCCCGCGAGCAACTGCCGCAATTCCGGCTCGCCGACTCCGCCGGAGCGGTCGGCCGCCCGGGTGGGCCCGGCGGTCGTGTCACCCATGTCCAACCTCGTTCCCCTCACCGGCCGCCATGGGCCGCCGTGGGCCATCGACCTGTCCGCCGAGCAAGCGGCCGCCACGGTATACGCACGCTGCATTGTGCTCGCCGGGCCGCCGGATAACCACTGATCCAGCCCGCGTCACCCGTGCGGCTCCCGATCTTCCCCGGCCCGCGCCGCCGGACAGCCCAGCCCGCGCACCCGCCTGCCCGGCGCGTCCGGTTGTCAGCAGCGGTACTCTCCGGGCAACCTGGTACGAGGTTGAGCAGCCAGCCCGGCAGGACATTTCCGCGCGCCGTTGGAGGCAACGACCATGACCGGAACGCTGTTGACCACGACCACCCACCAGCGGGACGACCGGCTGATCGTCCACGTCGACGGGGAAGTCGACCTCGGCAGCGCGCCGCGACTGACCACAGCCCTCGACTCGGCGATCGCCACGGCGACCGCGGCGACGCCCGCCCCCAAGGCCATCGTCGCCGACCTGACCAGCGTCACCTTCCTCGCCTCCGCTGGCCTCGCCGCGCTCGTGGAGACCGACGACCGGTGCCGCGCCCGCGGCATCTCGTTCGTGGTGGTCCTCGCCCCGGAGGGCCCGGCGCGGCGCGCGCTGGAGATCACCGGACTGCTCACCGTGCTGGCGGTCGCGGACACCGTCGAGCAGGCGCTGACCCACCAGCCCTGACCCGGGCCCGGGCGGCCGGGTCACTCCGCGGCCGAGGGCAGCCGAAAGCGGGCGACGAGGCTCGTGCGGCCTCCGGTGCTGATCAGCTCAACCCGGTCGGCCAGCGCCCGGATGAGACTCACGCCGCGGCCGCGGTAGGGGCTCGGCGGCAGGTCCGGGGTCTTCCACACGCCGTGGTCCACCACCGCCACGACGACATGGCCGTCCTCGATGTGCCCGGACAACGCGACCAGCCCGTCGGCGAACCGGTAGCCGTGCTCGATGGCGTTGGCCAGCGCCTCATCGGCGGCCAGCACGATGTCGGCCAGCATCGGCTCAGGCACCCCCCGCCCGGCGAGCCACCCGCCAAGCGTGCGGCGCAGCCCGGCCAAGTGCTCCGGCCGCGCGGACACGGTCACCGCGAGCACGTCGGGCGGGTCTAGCTGGGCCCGCTCCCCCGGTTCGCCGCCCGCCGCCACCTCGTCCGGTGTGGACGGCGTGGCCCCCGACATACCGGCTCCTCTCGGCGACCCCAGCGGCCAGCCCCCAGGGTGGGACATCCGGCGCGCCGTGTCCACCCCCGCGGGCCATTCCCCGCGGTGTCGCCGCTGGTGATCGCGACACTACCGGTCCTGGTGACGGCGGCAGCGGTCACCGTGGCCGTCCACCTGGCACAGTCCACGCCCGAGCCGTAGCCCGGCGCCGGACCTGCCCGGCGTTCAACGCGGATCATCCCGTTTGAGTCGACGACTCATCCAGGCCCCGAACGGCTGGGTGAGACTCGCCCAGGCACGGGTGAACCGAGGAACGAAAAGCAGGGCGCCGAGGAAAGCGACGGCCAACGGCAGTGCGATCAGCGGACCCCGCGCGAGGCTCGCGACAGCGAGCGCGGACCCGGACACCACCATCGCGGGCCGTTCACACGTCACCGTCGCCGGTCCGCGAAACTCGGGAACCAGGCGCACGCCCCACTGAGGATCCCGCCGCTCGCTGCCACTTTCCATCCTGACCGTGCACGCGACAGTCCCCACCTGTCCGCCGTCCTGCTGCCGCCCGAGCGGCCGGAACACCGCGATCTCCGTGTTCGCTGGCCACACCGCGACCTGCCCCGGCCCAGCCGGATCACCTTGACCAACGGCGAACACCCCAGCCCCGAGCATCAGCCCGGTCACCGCTATGCCGACCGCGAGCATGCTCCACGCCGTGCGGCGCAGGGGTTTGCGTCCCCGTCCTGTCACCGACCTGCCTTCAACCGTTGGAGGATTCGCACCCGCGGCAGTCTGACGGCACGGGTCCTCGCTGTCCTTGCGCCACGCGCACCCGACCTCGGTTCTCCGTCTTCGCCTCATGGGCGCTCGCGGCGCGCCCCGCGAAGATGCCGGTCTGATCCTACTGACAGTGAGCAGGTGTGACCCCTGAACGGGCGGGCACCCTCCGGTCATGGTGGACATGACCGAGTTGGATGTCTGGACAGTGACCGCGCCCGCGCGGGCGGAGCAGCTTCCGGCGCTGCGCAGGCGGGTCGGGCGTTGGCTTCGCGACCACCAGGTGCCCAGGGGGCAGCGGGAGAGCATCGTGTGGATCGCCGACGAGGCGCTGGGCAATGCCGTCGCGCACAGCGGTCGCGGCGGGAAGCCTGGCGAGGTGACGCTGAGCCTGCTGCTGGACACCGAGACCGTGGTCGTCACCGTGCAGGACCAGGGTGACACGTCCGCGCCCACCCGCTGGCGGCCGGGTCTCGGGCTCGCGCTGCGGATGATCCGCGCGCTGGCCGACCGGGTCGAGTTGGTCTCGGAGGTGGGCCGGACGACGTTCACCGCCTGCTGCGCGCGCGGGCCCGCGTGGCATTAGTGCCTAGGTCCTGTCCTGGGGCAGGAGTGCCTGGTCGAGGGTGTGCACGACGGTGAGCAGGTGGTCTAGGCCGCTGATCTCGAAGACCCGGCGGACCAGGCCCTCGCGCGGGCACACCACGGTCAGCGGCACGCCTGTCCGCAGGCCGCTGTGGTGGGCGGTGACGAGCACGGACAGGCCCGCCGAGCCGAGGAAGCCGACCGCGGTGAGGTCGACGACGATCGTGGCGGGCGCGGTGGTGACGGCGTCGGAAAGCGCGGTGGCCAGGTCGGGGGCGGTGCCCATGTCGATCTCACCGGCGGCCCGCACGATCAGGTGGTCGCCCGACCGGTCGACGGCGATGGCCAGCAGTGGGTTCTTCACTTCCGTTGCCTCCTGGGACGCCCGACGCCGGGCGGGCTCGGCTGCCGAGTTCCCAATCATTCGATCACAGACCGGCTCCGGTCAGAACGGGTCCGGGGCGAGCAGGGCGATCAGCAGTTCCAGGCGGCGGTCGCCGCTGGCGGGGAAGAGGTCCTGGATCTCGTTCATCCGGTAGCGCACAGTCTGCGGGTGGACCCGCAGCGACTCCGCGACGTCCTCGATGTGGCCGTGCAGGCGCAGCCAGGCCCGCAAGGTGGCGGTCAGCCGCTCGCGTCTGCGCGTCGGGAGCCCGGCGATGGCGGCGAGCGCCTCGACGCGGATGACCTCGGTCAGGTCGGCGGCCTCGGCGTGCAGCAGGGCGGTCAGGTGGTCGGCGCACCAGGTCACCGGCGCGTCGGGGAGCCTGCCCGTGCGGACGAGACCGAGCGCGGTGCTGGCGTAGGCGGCGGAGCGGCCGCCGTCGATGAGGGGCCGGGGCAGGCCGACGACAACCCGGACGTCCGGCGCGGGGCGCGCCAGGGCGGTGGGCAGCGGCCCGCTCGCCGGGGCGAACAGGCAGAGCGGCTCGTGCCGGTCGGCGAGCAGCCGGTCACCGCCCAGGGCGCCCGGGTCAAGCGGGCCGTCCCACACCACGGCGACGACCGGCGCGTCCATCGGCCACCGGGCCGCCTCGGCCAGCGCGGCGACCCGGGCGGGCGACGGGGACGGCGTGAGCAGCAGCGCGGCCAGGGCCCGCCGGGCGGACTCCGCGCCGTCGTGCGACACCGACGCGGCGGAGTGCCCCGCGCGCGCCGCGGCGCACAGCGCGTCGGCGTAGGCGAACAGGGCGTCCGCGGTCGCGGCCACCGTCGGCCACGGGACCTGGCCCTGAGCGCCGATCTCGCTGAGCAACCGCCAGGCCGCCCGGACCGCGACCGCGGTCGCCAACTGGAACCGGTGCAGGTCATGGCCAGCGTGCCGCTCGGCGGCCCCGACCCGGTGGAACAGCCCGGTCCAGTCGGCGTCCGGGGCGTCCGGGTCGAGCACGTAGTCGACCCCCTTGCCCACCGCCATCCGCACGGCGGCGACGAGATCAGGGTGCGGGCTGCCCGGGAAGACCTCCGGCAGGAGGCGGTGGATCTCGGCGGCGACCCGCTCGGCCAGGTCGTCGGCGACCGGCCGGACCAGCCGGGCCAGGTCGCCGGGCAGTCCGGCCAGGGCGGCCCTGGCCTGGGCCGCGACATCGGCGGCCGCTCTGGTTTCGGCGACAGGAGACATGGCTCTCCTCGGCTCGGGCGGATTCGTGATCCAGGTCGCGTGCTGGTTGGCCGTTCCCACGGGCGCGGACAGCGCGCCCCGCGTCAGCAGGCGGAGACCGAGGGCGGGCCGTCGTCCGGCTTGGCCGCGGCGCGCTGGAGCGTCCGCACGCGCAGGGCGAGTTCGGTCTCGAACCGGAAGCCCGGGTCGGCGAGCCGGTCTCCGAACAGGGCCTCAAGCTGGCGCAGCCGGTGCCGCGCGGTCTGCGGGTGGATGCCCAGCGCCGCGGCGACCTCCGGGGCGGTCCGGCCCCAGGAGGACAGCAGCGCGTGCAGGGTCTCGGCCAGCCTGCCCGCCTTTCCCGCCGTCAGGTCGGCGAGCGCGGCGAGGGAACGGTCGGCGATCAGACCGCTGATGTGCCCGCCGGAGAGCAGGACCAGGTCGGCGAGCTTGTCGTCGGCCACGACGAAGTCCGCCGAGGGGAGGGCGCCGCGGCGGACCTGGTGCAGGGTCACCCGGGCGCAGTGCAGCGACAGCCAGCCCTGGGTGACCGGCACGGACGGGCCGAGCACGACGCCCGAGCCCGCGAAAGCCTTGCGCAGCAGGCGGATCCGGTCGGGGTCGCCGGGCTCGGGCACAATCATGCGCACCTCGTTGCCGTGCGCGAGCAGGAGGACGTCGTCGTCCAGGCGGCCGAGGCCCGGGTGCGTGGGGTCCTCGGCGAGCAGGCACGCGATCCGGTCCGGCACCGGCCAGCGGGCGCGGGCGGCCAGCACGTCGAGCGGGTGCTCGGTGGCGTCGGCGGGGCTCATGTCCCGGCGCAGCAGCCGTTCGGCGAGCGCGCGGCGGTTCTGGTGCAGGCCGCCCGCGTCGCGGGACTTGGCCTCGGCGAAGCCACGCACCGACTCGTTGGCCAGCGCGTTGATGTGCGCCAGCACGGCCTCGCTGAGCCGCAGCACGACCGGGACGGCCAACCCGGTGGCCTGGGCGATCTCGGCGTAGCAGCGGCAGCCGACCCGGGCGCCGACCCGGTAGGCCTCCTGCAAGCCGTCCATGTCGCGGCCCGCGAGGAACTCGGTTCTGCCGAGCCCGCGGAAGAAGGCGACGTTGTCGTCCTGCGGGCGGTCCGGGTCCTCGATGAGGTCCACGAACTGGGAGATCGCGCGGCGGACGGCTCTGACGAGATCCCGGCCCATGTCGGTGTCCAACGGCCTGCGGTAAGCGAGCACCTCGCGGCGGATGGCGTCGACCATCTCCGCGGCGATCGCGGGCAGCCGGGGCCGGAGCACCCGGGCGACCTCGACCGGCAGTTCGCGCCAGGGTTCACGGGAGCGCCGATCCGGCGACCCCGTGGACACCGACGACATCCCCGGAACGCTACGAGAGCCGGTCACCACGGTCAACGGAGGTCCTTCCCGTCGATTCCGCGCGGTGCGCGCGCCAGTCCGTCGAGGTAGCACGCCCGCGCGGCCGGTCTGCTGACTTTCCCGGCGGCCGTTCTGGGGATCTCGTCCGCGCCGAGCACCCGCAGGTCAGACACGACGACCCCATGCCGGGCCGACACCGCGGCCCGCACCTCCGCGGCGATCTCAGCCGAGGGCACCGACTCAGCCGCGACGTCGCGGGCCCGCTCGACCAGCAGCACAAGCCGCGCCCCGCCGACCACGAACGCGGCCGCACCGTCCCGCCGGACGGCGCCGTGCGCCCGGTGCGCGGTGCGCTCAAGGTCCTGCGGGAAATGCCTGCGGCCACCGACGTGCACAAGATCGGCGATCCGGCCGAGGACGAACAGGTCGCCGTCGACCACGACCCCGAGATCGCCAGTCCGCAACCAGACCGCGCCCGCGGTGTCACCAGCACGGGCGTTCGCGGTGTCACCAGCGCCAACGCCATTCACGGTGTCGACAGCGAGGACATTCGCGGTGCCGACAGCTTTCCCAGCGGCACCAGCGAAAGCGTTCGCGGTGCGGCCAGCGACAGCGTTCGCGGTGTCACCAACGAAGGCATTCTCGGTGTCGATGGCCAAGGCGTTCGCGGTGTCGATGGCGAAGTCATTCTCGGTCTCAACAGCGAAGGCGTTCGCGGTGTCACCAACGAAGGCGTTCACGGTGTCGACAGCGATGGCGTTCGCGGTGTCACTGGCGAAGGCGTTCGCGGTCGCGCGGTCCCGGCGCCAGTACCCGGCCGCCACATTCGGTCCGCACACCTGGATCTCGCCGACCCGGCCCGCGGGCAGCGCGGTCCCGCTGTCGAGGTCGGCGACGCGCAGGCGCTGCCCGGCGGGCCGTCCGCATCCCACCACGATCACCGCGGGCTCCCCTCGGGCCGCCTCGACCGCGCGGCCCTCGGCGAGCGCGGCCCGGTCGAACGCGCGCACGTGCGGCACCTCGCCCGGGTCGGGCGCGGTGACCAGCGCGGTCGCCTCCGCGAGCCCGTAGGACGGCCGGTACGCGCCCGGGGACAACCCGCACTCGGCGAACGCGGTGTGGAACCGGTCGATGACGGTCGCCGCCGCGGGTTCGCTGCCGTCGATGAGCACGACGACGTCGTCCAAGCGGAACTCGCACCGGTCCCGCACCCTGGCCGCGGCGTGGGTGTAGCCGAAGCCGGGCGCCGCGGTGATCGCGCCGGGATGGGCCGAGAGCGCGCGCAGCCAGCGGTCGGGCCGTTCGAGGAAGGCCGCCGGGTCCATCAGGACCGCCCGCGCGCCCGACACCACGGGGGCGACGATCCCGGCGAAGAGGCCGACCTCGTGGTTGAGCGGGAGCCAGGACACGCTGGCCGTGTGCCCCGGGCGCACGCCGAAGCGGCGCGCGACCTGCCCGGACGCGGCCAGGACGTTGGCGTGGGTCACCGCGACGCCGACCGGACCGGAGCCGTACTGGAGGTAGGCGATGTCGTCCGGGCGCGCGGCGGGCGCGGCGAACGGCTCGGCCGGGGCGGGCAGGGCGTCGACGGCGACCACCGGGGCCGCGGCCAAGCCGTGGTCGTCGGCGAACCGCTCGACCGCGCCCGCGTCCCGCCAGGTGGTGAGCAGGACGCTCGGCGCGCAGTCGGCGAGGATCGCGGCGAGCCGGTCCCGCTGCGGCCGGTCCCCCGGTCTGGCCAGCGGAACCGCGATGAGCCCGGCCCGGATCGCGGCGAGGAAGGACACGGCGTAGTGCACGGGGTGGGCGGCCAGGACCGCGGCCCGCTCGCCGCCGGTCGTCCTGGGGCGCAGCCAGGACGCGATCGTGTCGACCCGCTCGTCCAACTCGCGCCAGGTGAGGGTGCTGGTCGAGCCGTCCGGGTCCCGGGAGAAGTCCAGGTAGGTGAGGGCTGGGGCGTCGCCGCGGCGCTCGGCCCAACCGCGCAGGACGGTGGCCAGCGAGTCCGCGGACGTCTCGGGCAGGCGAACAGACCGCACCACGGCAAGCAACTCCCCCAGCGCCAGATGGATTCGAGAGTTCCGACGCTAACCGATCCCCTACTGGCTGAAAACGGCGAAAACAAAAACGCGCACGCGCGTCACCGTCGTCCGGCGCCGGACTGTCACGCCGATTCCAGGAAACCGGCGTGCGTCCACTGTAGACAGTGCGGTGGTCAGCCCGAGGTGATGGCGGCGAGCTTTTCGCTCAAGTAAGCCGACGCGGTCACGGGCGGGTAGGAGACTTCGCCGATGGGCGGGGGCAGTGAGGCGACCGTGGTGTCGTGGTCGCATTCGTAGAAGAAGACAAGCGAGACCAGGTCCTCGTCCGGGGCGTCGGGCTGCGGCGGGAGGACGCGGTGGCGGTTGGACTTCCAGCGGTCGCCGGTCCAGCGGGCCATCAGGTCGCCGATGTTGACCGTGAGCGCGGCCGGGTCGTACGGCGCGTCCGCCCAGCCGCCGTCGGCGGTGAACACCTGCAGGCCGCCCGCGCCGGGCTCGCGGTCGAGGATGGTCACCGTGCCGAAGTCGGTGTGCGGGCCGATGCGGTACTGGTCGGGCGCCGGTTCGCCGACGACGGTCAGCGGCGGATACCGGTTGACGTTGAAGGTGAACGTGGCGTTGGCGGTGTGCGCGGTGAAGTGCTCCGCCGGGAGCCCGAGCGCCACGGCGCAGACGGTCAGCAACTCGTCGGCCAGCCGCTTCATCCTGGCCATGTAGTCGACCACGGCCCGCTCCAGCCCGGGAACCCGCGCGGGCCAGACGTTCGGCGGGAACCAGACCGCGTCCACCTCCGGGTCGCCCACCGGCCGGTCCGCGCCAGCGGCGAAGGTCTCCTTGAGGTCCGGCGGGGTCACCGTGCCCTCGGAGTAGGCGTTGGTCTCCGCGCCCGGCGGCAGCCACCCGCGCCCGCCAACGGAGACCGCGTACTCGGCCTTCTCCCGCTCGGGCAGGGCGAAGAACTCCCGTGCCGCGCGCCGCACCTCGGCGGCCGCGGTCGACGGCACGCCGTGCCCGGTGACCAGGAGGAACCCCGAGGTCCGCAGCGCGGCGTCGACCTCGGCCGCCACGGCGGCCCGGCCGGACCCGTCGAACCAGGGGGCGAGGTCGACCAGCGGCACCGGGGCTGCCATCACCGCTCCTTCCGGCCAGGGACGTCCCCGCCAGCATGCCCGGTCCGCGCCCGCCGGGCCAGCCCGGACCAAAGTTGTCCATAAAGGACAGTTGTGGTCAGTCGGGCGCGGCGAGGACGTTGTCCACCAGGCCGGGGAACCTGGTCGCCAACTCGTCCAGACGCAGCGTGTTCATGCGCTGGCGACCCTCGTCCCACTGGCGGATGAGGCCCGCCGCGCGCAGCGCCCGGAAGTGGTGGCTCAGCGTGGACGCGGCGACCGGGAGGCCGAACGTGCCGCACGGGCGGTCGCCCTCGGCGATCAGGAGCCGGACGATGGCCCGCCGGGTCGGGTCGGCCAGTGCGCGCAGCACGTCGTCCAGGGCCACGTCCTCGATCCGGGGGTGCGACAGCGGGGCCCATCTGCCCAACACCATTCCTGACGGCCCTCTCAGCTCTCTTCGACACTTCACGAAGACTCTACCTCGCGTGCGGTCTATTCGATACGTCTCGAAAACACCTGCCGAGGAGGCGCCCCATGGGATTTCTGTTGGCCACCGCCCTTGCCGCGACCGTCGTCGCCGGTTTCCCCGACCCCGCCCCGCTGGGCCCGCAGCGGCCGTTCGAGCCGGACGTCGCCGGTCCGGCCAACATCGAGTCGGGCGAGGTCCGCGTCGCCAGCGACGGCACGCGGCACGGCGTCGAAGTCACCTTCGACGGGCGGCGCTGGACCGAAACCGGCGAGAAACCAGCCGCCGCCCGCCGATTCGTCTTCCTGTTCGACGACTCCGTGCGGTTCAACAGCGACGCGTTCCCCACCTGCGCCCGGTCCACGATCGAGCGAGACGGCTTCGACGCCTGCCCGGCCGAGTCACGGGTCGGCTCAGGGCGGGCCGAGTTCTACCCGAGCGGCGTGGCCGATGTCGTGGTCTTCAACACCCGCTACGACAACGGAACACGCGGAATGCTCATCACGATCCCAGCCACCGGCGGGATCTTCGAGAACACCTTCGAACGCGTCTCCCGCCCCTACCGCGACGACTACGCGATCGCCTCCGACGAGATCATGTACCCGAACGCGACCCCGCCGCAGGAGCGCTCGTCAACCAAGCGGTTCACGGTCACCTTCGGCGCGGTCCACGACGGCAAGAGCTTCGTGCGGACCACCGAGCGCCCCGGAAAGCCGATGAACTTCGGGGTCTACAGCGAATACGTGACCGGTGAGCAGACTCTCACCCAAACCACGGCCATTCGCCCCTGACCATCCACTGTGGACGGCTGACCCGCCTGTCCCTCGACCGGTCCCCGCCTGTCCCCCGCGGGCGGGGACCTGGTCCGAAGTTATCCACAGGCAAGATCGTTCCCGCCTGGATTGTCGGTCCGCCCCGATAGACTGGAGCGGGGGCGGCCCCCAGGGAGGGCGGGCCTTGTCCGGCGTTGGCGCGGGCGGCGTTGGCGCGGGCGGCCGGCTCGGCCACGGCCGGTGTGGGGTGGGTGGTGATGATGGGTTCCTGAGTTATCCACAGGGCCGCACCGCCTCGCGGCGGTGGGGGTGTGGGTCGCCGTAGGATCGGCGGCGTGCCTTCCGTCGAGACCAGCACCGAGATCGCCCCCGCCGTGGATGTTCTGCGGCGGGTGTTCGGCTACGACTCCTTCCGCGGCGACCAAGCCGAGATCATCGACCATGTGATCGGCGGCGGCGACGCGCTGGTGCTCATGCCGACCGGCGGCGGCAAGTCGCTGTGCTACCAGATTCCGGCGCTGGTCCGCGACGGTGTCGGGGTGGTGATCTCGCCGCTGATCGCGCTGATGCAGGACCAGGTCGACGCGCTGCGCAACGCCGGGGTGCGGGCCGGGTTCCTCAACTCCACCCAGGGATTCGAGGAACGCCGCGAGGTCGAGACCGCCTTCCTCGACGGTGAGCTGGATCTGCTCTACCTCGCGCCGGAGCGGCTGCGGGTGGACGCAACGGCCCGGCTGTTGGAGCGCGGCAAGATCGCCCTGTTCGCCATTGACGAAGCGCACTGCGTGTCGCAGTGGGGACACGACTTCCGGCCCGACTACCTGATGCTCTCCGAGCTGCACGAGCGGTGGCCTCAGGTGCCGCGCATCGCGCTCACCGCGACCGCGACGAAGGCCACGCACGCCGAGATCGCCCAGCGGCTCAACCTCGGCGACGCGCGGCACTTCGTGGCCAGCTTCGACCGGCCCAACATCCAGTACCGGATCGTGCCCAAGGCCAGCCCGCAGAAGCAGCTGCTCGACCTGCTGCGCACCGAGCACCCCGGCGACGCGGGCATCGTCTACTGCCTGTCGCGGGCGTCGGTGGAGAAGACCGCCGATTTCCTTACCGAGAACGGGATCCCGGCCGTGCCGTACCACGCCGGGCTCGACGCGCGGACCCGCGCGAAGAACCAGTCCCGGTTCCTGCGCGAGGACGGGCTGGTCGTGGTCGCCACCATCGCCTTCGGCATGGGCATCGACAAGCCGGACGTGCGGTTCGTCGCCCACCTCGACCTGCCGAAGTCCGTCGAGGGCTACTACCAGGAGACCGGCCGCGCTGGCCGCGACGGTCTGCCGTCCACCGCGTGGCTGGCCTACGGGCTGCAGGATGTGGTGCAGCAGCGCAAGATGATCGACACCTCCGAGGGCGACGACGCGCACCGGCGCAGGCTCGCCATCCACCTCAACGCGATGCTCGCGCTGTGCGAGACGGTCGAGTGCCGCCGGGTGCAGCTGCTCAACTACTTCGGCCAGCGCGGCGAGCCGTGCGGCAACTGCGACACCTGCCTCAGCCCGCCGGAGTCCTGGGACGGCACGATTCCCGCGCAGAAGCTGCTGTCCACGGTGTTCCGGCTCGACCGCGAGCGCGGCCAGAAGTTCGGCGCGGGCCAGGTGATCGACATCCTGCTCGGCAAGCGCACCGACAAGATCGTCCAGCACCGGCACGACCAGCTCACCGTGTTCGGCATCGGCACCGAGCTGACCGACCAGGCCTGGCGCGGCGTCGTCCGCCAACTGCTCGCCCAGGGCCTGCTCGCCGTCGAGGGCGACTACGGCACCCTCGTGCTCACCGAGGCCAGCGCCGACGTGCTGGCCCGCAGGCGCGAGGTCATGCTCCGCCGCGAACCGGAACGCCCCGCCCGCGCGGCGGCCACCCCCAAGGCCCGCAAGGCGGCGGTGGAGATGCCCGCCGAGGCCGCCCCGGTGTTCGAGGCCCTGCGCGCCTGGCGCGGAGCCACCGCCAAGGAGCAGGGCGTCCCCGCCTACGTGATCTTCCACGACGCCACGCTGCGCCAGATCGCCACCGAAACCCCGGCCACGCTGGCCGATCTCGGCACCATCAGCGGCGTCGGCGAGAACAAACTGGCCAAGTACGGCCAGCAGATCCTCGACACCCTGGCCGAGGCGACCCCCTAGAACTCCGGGAAACCGGCCGGAATCTTGGGCTGACAAGGATTGGGAGCGCGCGACTTCTCAACAGTGCCTTAGAAGACACTGGAGGCGGCTGACGCGGCGCGGTCCGAGGAATGTGAACGCGATCGGACCGGCTGAAAGGTGCTGCGATTCGCTGGATTCGCTGGGGCTGTGCGGCTCGCTGGCGAGCGGGAGTCAGGCGGGGGCGGCGGCTTCGGACGGGCCCGGCGGGGTGGAGCTGGTGGGAGAGGACTTCGTTCGGCCGCTGCCCGGCGCCCCGGTGTCCGTCGCGGCTTCCTGCGGCGCTGTCTCCGCCGAACCCGCGTCCCACACGGACTCCGCACGGCTCCCGGCCGACTCGACCTCCGGCGGACCACCCTGCGACACCACATCCGAGGACACCGTGTCCGACCCGATTCCCCTCGCACCCGGCGAGACGATCTCCGGCGGACCCACGTGCCACCCGGACTCCACCCGGCTCCCCGCCGACTCGACCTCCGGCGGACCACCCTGCGACACCACATCCGACCCGGTTTCCCTCGCCTCACCCGGCGAGACGATCTCCGGTGGATCGGACTCCGGTCGGCTCCCCACCGACTCCACCTCCGGCGGGCCGCCCTGCGGCACCACCTCCGACGCCTCCGCGTGCGAGGCGATCTCAGTCGGGGCGCTCGGCAAGGGGGGCGGGGCGGGCTGGGCCGAGGTCGTTTCCCACGGAGCGGCGGCCACCTGGATCTCCGCTGTCTGCGGGTCAGTTGTGATTGGTGGGGCGGGGTTTTCTGGGGGTATGGGAGGTGGTTGGGTCAGCAGGGGTGGATCGGGGGGCGGTGGCTGCGCCGCCGATTCCGCCAGGGTGGCCAGGATCTGCTCCAAGCCCTGCTGGACATCCTCCCGGTCCTCTTCCGCCGTGATCAGCTCGACTTCGATCGCGCACTGGTCGCGGTCGGCGTCCTGGACGTGGAGGACGCCGTGATAGGCGTCCGGGCCGTCGGAGCCCCAGCGCAGGCTGCGCGTGTCGGGGTCGACCAAGAGCCAGGCTCTTGCCGCGACGACGGCGTTCAGAGTGTCTTCGTCGCCCGGATCGTTGTCCCCCAAGGGTTCGGCGTTGGTCATCCGGGGGAAGTAGTCCGGCAGGTTGCGCGTGTCGGCCAGGTAGGCGAAGACGTGGTCAGCCGTCTGGGTCGCGATCACGGAGTGTCGGTATTGTGCCATGCCGCCCGAGTACCCGAGGTGGCGCGGGTCACACCGTAGCGTGACCATGTCGCAACGTGGCGAGCTGCGGCGGCAGATAAGTGACGCGGCAAGAGGCGCCGGGATGTGCGCTAGCCGAGCCACCCGGGGGTTGGGGCGTCGTGCTGTTCACACCACTCGATCGAGCCGACGGTCCACAGCAGGGCCAGGACCAGCACGTCAACCGGGTCGAAGCGCGGGTCGTCGCGCAGCGCCAAGTCGAGCTGGTAGCCGATGTCCTCCGGCCTGCCGTTGAGTTCGGCGAGCAGCGCGCGGACCAGGGCGCGCACGGGCGGGTCCAACTGGTCGACCTCGACCGGCTCGCCCTCGTCGTCGCGCAGGTCCAAGACGAAGGCGTGGTCCGGGCCGGGGGCATCCGCCCGGCACAGCATCATGTCCGCGGTGGCGACGACGAGTTCGCGAAGCACGGCCGCGAGTCGGTCGCGGTGCTCCGGGCCGATCAGCACGTCCAGCGCGCCGGACTCACCGCGTGGGTCGACGTCCCCGCCACGGGTGACTTCGACGAGCCTGCGGGCGACGCCACGGGGGTGCTCAGTCATCTCCTCGGACCTCCAGGTCGCTTTGGTGTCCCTTGCCGAGGAATTACCCGGTCCGCGACGCGGTCAAGCGCACCCGTCCCGGGTGAAATGCGCGCGCACGGCGGTGCCGTGGTCGTCGGCGTGGATGGTCACCAGGTCGGCCAGGGAGTGCACGACCAGCAGGCCCCGGCCGTGCGGCTGGCTCACCGGCGCGGGCCGCAGGCCCGCGAGCGGGTCGTCCAGGGTGCCCTCGTCGCGGACTTCGCAGACCAGGTCGGTGTCGGTGGCCCACACCGCGAGCGTCGCCCGCCCGCCGCCGTGCTCGACGCTGTTGGTGATCAGCTCGGTGACGACCAGCGCCGCGTCCGCGGCCCTCGGCTCGGCGAGGCCGAAGGCGGCGGCGGCCGAGGAGACCAGTTGGCGGGCCACGCCGAGTTCGGCGACGCCCACCGGCAGCGTGCGCGCGTCCGCGGGCTCGGGCAGGGCCTGGCCGTTGTAGGCGGCCAGCGCGTCCTGCGGAGCGTAATCGGGGCTGCGCCGGTGGTCGCCGTGTTCCAGAACCCCCGGGTGGGTGACCAGCGCGTCGGCCAGCGCGACCGGCCGCAGCCGCAGCGCGTCGTACGGGCAGAGCAGGTTCAGCGACTTGCCGCGCAGCAGGTGGTTGGCCAGCGCCTCGTGCCGCACGCAGGACGGGTACTCGGCCGGGGACCGGCCCGGCCAGACGACCTCGCTGACCACCCGGGCGTCGCGGTCGAGGACCGGGTGCAGCACGGCGGGCGCGAGCCTGCCCGGGTTGCGGCCCACCTCGGCCATGTCCAACCAGCGCACCTCGTCCGCGACACCGGCCGCGCACCCGTCCCGGACCAGGTCCAGGTTGCCGCGCGGGGCGACGACCGCGACGGCCTCGCCCGCGCGCACCCCGTCCTCGACAAAGGGCACGACGGCGGCGAGATAGTCGTCGGCGCCCCGGTAGAGCAGCGCGGTGTGCCCGGCGGTCATCGGCCGACCAGGCCCGTCACGTCGATCACCGTCGAGGGCCCCTTCCCTGGCTGCTCCCCTGTGCGGTGGCCCTCAATGTACGCGTGCCGACCGGACCCGGCCGGACGCCCGCTCAGCCCGCGGCGAGGGCGGCGGCCAGCGACGGGTGCAGGTCGAGCACCTGGTCGAGGGCGCTGATTCGGATGGCCCGCAGCACGGGCCCGCCGTCGGACAGCACGCGCAGCGCGCGGCCCCGCTCACGGCAGCGCGTGTGGTACTCGGCCAGCAGCGACAAGCCCGCGGAGGCCAGGAACTCGACCTCGGTGAGGTCCACGAGCACGGCGCCGCCGCCCGCGCCGACCAGCGCGTCCTCCAGGTGGCGGCGCAGGACCGGCGCGGTGCCCATGTCGATCTCGCCCCGCACGCTCAGCACCACGGCGTTTCCGTGCACGCCGGACTCGACGGTCAGCAGGTCTGACTTGCTCATCGAGCCACCTCACCCGTTCGGCGCCCCAGCGCGGGCCGCCGGTTCACCTCTCTAGTCCACCCTAGTGTGCCCATCCGGGTCGATCGGGGCGTCGCGCGGCGCTAGCGTGTCGACCAAGAGTGCGCGGGGTAGTCACCCGGCACGAGTTTTCCACCGGACGGGCGACTCGCGTCACCGAGCGAGGATCGAGGGAACATGAGCGTGCCCGACACCGCCCAGGCGGACGTGGAGCTGCGGCTGCACGCGGACCTGGCCAATCTGCCCATCGTGCGGGGCGTGTCGGCGACGGTCGCGATGGGCGCGGACTTCACCGTGGACGAGATAGACGACCTGCGGCTGGCCGTGGACGAGGTGTGCTCCCAGCTGATCACCCTGGCCGCCCCGGGCGCCCTGCTCGACTGCCGCTTCCACCTCGACGCCGACGGCATCCGGTTCCGGGCGAGCACCCGCTCCCGGGACGGCCGCCCGCCCGCGATGGACTCGTTCGGGTGGCATGTGCTGCGCACCCTGACCGACGAGGTCGACGCGGGCGTCGGCGAGGGCGTGCGACCGCCGGTGCACATCGTGATCCGCAAGCTCCGCGGCCACTGAGCCCGGCCCGCCATCACTGGATTAGGCCGAACTGATTACGCACCGTTGATCGTTGCCGGGTCTCTCCCTAGAGTCGCCTCCGGCACCGCTCAAGGAGGCGCGCATGGCCCCGTCCGCTCCGCGTTCCGGCCCGCCCGATGACGCGCCCGCCGCGAGCCCGCTCGGCCGACGCCGGTTCCTGGCCTACCTGGTCGCCGCGCCCACGCTGACGATCGCCGCGGACTTGGCCGTGCCGTCGGCCGCGCCCGCGGCCGTCCTCCCGCTGCCCGCGCCCGCCGACGTGGTCGACTTGGGCGACATCCTGATCCTCGCGGCGGCCCCGACCTCGGCCATGCTGACGCTGACCGTGGCCGAGGACGGCGTGGCGACCCTGCGGCTGCCGCGCGCGGAAGTCGGCCAGGGCATCACCACCGCCACGGCAATGCTGGTCGCCGAGGAGCTGGACCTGCCGCTGGCGCGGGTGCGCGTCGACCTCGACGACGCCCGCCCGGAACTGCTGTTCAACCAGCTCACCGGCGGGTCCAACACGATCCGCTCGGTCTACCGGCCGGTGCGCCAGGCCGCGGCGACGGCCCGCGCGCGGCTGGTGGCCGCCGCCGCCCGCCGCTGGGGCACTTCGGCCGAGGGCCTGCGCACCCGGGACGGCGTCGTGCGCGCGCCGGACGGCCGGACCGCGGCTTACGGCGAGCTGGCCGCGAGCGCGGCGCGACCGGACCTGGTGGTGGGGCCCGTCGAGCTGAAACCGGAGTCCGAGTTCACCGTCGTCGGCACGCCGACCTCCCGGGTGGACGCCCGCGCGATGGTGACCGGCGGGCAGCGGTACACCCTCGACCTCGACGTGCCGGGGGCGCTGCCGACCGTGGTCCGCAGGCCGCCGACGATCAACGGCACGGTCCGCTCGGTCGACAACGAGGCGGCGGTGCGGGCTCTGCCCGGGGTCGTGGACGTCGCGGTCGTGCCGACCGGGGTGGCGGTCGCCGCCGAGACGTTCTGGCACGCGACCAGGGCCGCCGAGGCGCTGCGGGTCACCTGGGGCCGGGGCACCGTGGACGACGAGTCCGACGCCACGATCCGTCGGAAGCTGCGGGCGGCTGCCCTGCCGTTCCTCGTGCCGCCGCTGCTGACCCAGCACGTCGACGCCGAGTTCGACTTCGCCTTCGTGAGCCACGCGCCGCTGGAGACCAACTCCGCGATCGCCGACGTGCGCGCCGACCGGGCCGAGGTGTGGGCGGGGCTCAAGTCGCCGATCGCGGCCCAGCAGACCATCGCCGCCGAACTCGGCCTGCCGCAAGAGCGGGTGACGGTGCACGTGGTGCAGGGCGGCGGGTCGTTCGGCCGCAGGCTGTTCTTCGACGCCGCCCTGGAGGCGGCGCGGATCTCGCGGGCCATGGGCAGGCCGGTCAAGCTGATGTGGCCCCGGGCCGACGACCTGCGCCACGGCCGAGCCCGCGCGGCCAGCCACCACAAGATCCGCGCCACGTTCGCGCTGGGCGGCGTGCTCACCTTCGAGCACCGGGCCGCCAGCGTGGCGACCGACTTCGGGCACGGGCTCGGCGAGATTCTGACCGCGACGGCGGCGAACCTGCCGGTGGCGGGCAACCTCGGCGTCGCGCAGACGATCTTCCTCACCACCGTCAAGTCGCCCTATTCCTTCGGCGTGACCACGCACCTGCTCAACGAGGTGCCGCTGGCCATGCACACGGGGAGCTGGCGGTCGGTGTACTCGGCCAACGCCCGCGGCGCGGAGGAGATCGTCGTCGACGAGTTGGCCCGCCGGTTCGGCGCGGACCCGGTCGCGTTCCGCGCGCGGTTCCTCAAGAACGACCGGCAGCGCGCCGTGCTGGCCAAGGCCGCCGAGGAAGGGCAGTGGGGCCGGGCGCTGCCCGCCGGGTTCGCCCAAGGCGTCGGGTTCCACGACGAATACCGCTCGTGCACCGCCTGCCTGGTCGAGATCGACGCCCGCGACCGCGCGAACCCGCGCGTGGTCAAAGCCGTGATCGTCGGGGACTACGGCAGGCCGATCAACCCGCGCGGACTGGAGGCGCAGCTGCTCGGCGGCCTGACCGACGCGATCTCCACGACGCTGCGCGCGGGCCTGCACATCGACCGGGGCCTGCCGCTGGAGAGCAGCTACGCGCAGTTCCGCTACGCGCGGCAGCGGGACACGCCGCCGGACGTGCGGATCTTCATCATGCCCGCCAACGGGGAGCCGGGCGGCGCCGGCGAGCTGGGCGTGCCCGCCGCGGTGGGCGCCATCGCCAACGCCTACGCGCGCGCCACCGGGACCAGGCCGAGCGCCTTCCCGATCAACTTCCCCGTCGACTTCGAGCCGCTGCCCCGCTGAGGAGACCGACCATGCCCGAGTACACCTTCTCGGTGAACGGCAAGCCGGTCACCGTGGCCGCGCCAGCCGACCTGCCCGTGCTGTGGGCGCTGCGCGACAAGCTCGGCGTCACGGGCCCGAAGTACGGCTGCGGGATGGACGTGTGCAAGGCGTGCACGAGCCACCTCGACGGCGCGGCCTTCACCCCGTGCTCGGTGCCGCTCGCCGAGGTGGCGGGCCGGTCGGTCACCACCATCGAGGGCCTGGCCGACGGCGACGCCCTGCACCCGGTGCAGCAGGCGTGGCTGGAGCAGGACGTCGCCCAGTGCGGCTACTGCCAGCCCGGCCAGATCATGGCCGCGGTCGCGCTGCTCGACCGGACCGCGAACCCGACCGACGCCGACATCGACGCGATCGAGAACGTGTGCCGGTGCGGCACGTACTTCCGGGTCCGGCAGGCGATCAAGCGGGCGGCCGAGCTGCTGCGCGGCCGGGCCGACACCGGCCAACGCTGAGACGGGGCAGCGCTGAGACCGGGCTGACCGATCCCCTATTCCGACCGGCTTGAGATGGCCGTCTCGCCCCATCCGCGCGGACGGGATGCGAAGATCGGAGCGTGGGCACCCTCCTGGCGATCAGCGACCTGCACATCTCGTACGAGGACAACCGCGAGATCGTGCGCAACCTGCGGCCGGACTCCCCCGACGACTGGCTGATCGTCGCCGGGGACGTGGCCGAGCAGGTCGGCGACGTGAAGTGGGCGCTGGAGCTGCTCGCCGGGCGGTTCGCCAAGGTCGTCTGGACCCCGGGCAACCACGAGCTGTGGACGATGCCCGCCGACCCGGTGCAGGCGCGCGGCGTCGAGCGGTACGAGGTCCTGGTGCGGATGTGCCGGGATCTGGGCGTGCTGACCCCGGAGGACGAGTACCCGGTGTGGACCGGCGCGGGCGGCCCGGTGCGGATCGCGCCGCTGTTCCTGGGCTACGACTACACCTTCCGCCCCGACGGCGCGGACACCAAGGAGCAGGCCCTGGAGATCGCGCACGCCAGCGGCGTCGTCTGCACCGACGAGTACTACCTGCACCCGGACCCGTACGCCACCCGCGACGACTGGTGCCGCGCCCGGGTCGCCGAGACCGAGGCGCGGCTGGCCGCCTGCGACCCGTCGACCCCGTTCGTGCTGGTCAACCACTACCCGCTGGTGCGGGAGCCGACCCGGGTGCTGCACTACCCGGAGTTCGCCCAGTGGTGCGGCACGGAGCTGACCGCGGACTGGCACCGCCGCTTCCGCACCGCCGCGATGATCTACGGCCACCTGCACATCCCGCGGATCACCCACCACGACGGGGTGAAGTTCCAGGAGGTCTCGCTGGGCTACCCGCGCGAGTGGCGCCGCCACGGCAACCCGCACGGCATCCTGCGCCGGATCCTCCCCGCGCCCGTCCGCGCCTGAGGCCATCGGCCGACTGGCCGACATCGCCCCCGGGTTATGCCGCAGTGGGATGGGCCAGTCCGCCGGTCCCGCCCCCATAGTGGTGCCCAACAGTGCACGGCCAGTGACCGAAGCCACCGGGCCGGACGGTCACCGGCGGCGAAAAGGGGCCTCGCCATGACAACGGCTGACATACCGACACCGGACTCGCCGAGACCAGGCCAGACCGCGCCGACCAGCCCAGCCCAAGCCAGGTCGCCGCGGCCCAGGACAGCGGCGAGCAGGGCGGGCGCACCGAGCCCGACCGCGCCCACCAGCCCGGCGCCGGACCGGAGCACGCCAGCCAAGTCGGGCCCGGCCGCGGACCACCTCCACGCGGTGACCGGCGGTGTCGCGGGCCCGCCCGTCTTCGAGGTGCCCGACTACCGGACCACTCTCGGCTGGCCGGTGGACGGCGACACGTTCGGCGCGTACCTCGACCTCGGCGGCGAGATCCGCGGCCTGCGGATGCGCTCCGGCCTCGGCGCGGAGGTCCAGTGGTGGCTGCGGCTGCGGATGCTGTCCGGCCCGGTCCTCGCCGTCCCCGGCGACCACAGCGAGTGGACGTTCCTCGCCCAGCCCGCGCCGGAGGGCCACCGCAAGCCCCTGCCGCCCGGGGTCGAGCCGGTGCGCGCCCGGGTCCTGCTGCCCACCGGCCGCACTCCCCGGTCGACCGTCTTCTGGGCCACCCCGCCCGACCCCGCCCAGCCGGGCCTCCCGCAGTTCGCCTCGGTGGTGGGCGCGGTCCGCGCCGTCCTCTACGGCCACCGCTTCTGACCTACCTGCCCGAGGAATCGCCGCCAACGGTGTCCTCCCCTGGGGCGGGAAGGACACCGCGCCGAGGTCATGGGACACGCATGACCTCAGCGGCCCGCCGGACCGCGCTGTCGCGGCGGGCGAGCAGGTCGGAAAGCACGCGGCGGTCGGCCTCCGGGAGCGCGGCGGCGAGAGCCCGCTGGGCGCGCAACGCCGCCGTGGGCAGATGCGCCTGGCCCGCGCACTCACCGTCCGCCGTGGCCACCGCGATCTCGTGCTCCCGCAACGCCTCGGCAGGTCCGGGCTCGGTGTACCGGTCCGCCACCGACCGGTACGCCGCCTCCGGGCTGTCGAACGGATAGCCGCGGTCCGCCATGCAGGTCCGCCAGCCCGCGAGGGCGGTCCGGTACTCCGGTGTGCCCGCGACCTCACCGGCGAGCCGGTTGGCGTAGTGGTCGGCGCCGTACTCGGCCCGCGCCCACGTCTGGACGTCGCCCATCAGCGCGCGGCGGCCCTCGGCCAGGCAGCCCTGCTCGCTGACCCGGACGCTGCCGCCACCGGGCAACCGCACGTCGACCTGGTTCCCGTCCGGACCGAACAACGCGACCGTGAACCGCTGCTGCTCAGATTCCGACAGGCTGTGGAACTGGGTGTCGTCCGGCGCGGCGGCGGCGGAGCCCGGGTGGAGCCGGTAGCCCTGGGCGCGGCGGCCGGGCAGGTCTATCGCGGCCCCCTCGTCCTCGGGCCGGGGCAGGACCACCGGCGACGCGTCCGGCCGCGGGAAGCCCCGGGCCGCCATGCAGGCTCCGGCGAGCCGGTCGGCCGCTGTCTCCAGCAGTTCCTCGGTGGCGGGCCAGCCGCCGGACCGGGTGGCGAGGTCGATGATCGAGACAGCCGCGGGCGGAGCCGCAACGCCGCCGGAACTGGCCGGTCGCGGGTCCCCGCAACCGGCCAGTCCCACCGCGGCGATGGTCGCGACGCTCCACGCCCACCGTCGGCGGCTGTTTCTCACTTCGGCGTGCACCAGTGGTTGGAGCTGATCGCGTTGGCGAACGCCGGATCGCCGTAGCCGACCGGGGGCGCCGCTCCGAAATTGGGCACCTGGTCACCCCTGGACAGGCTGTGGTACCGGCCCGTGTAGCCGTACCCGGTCCAGAAGTAGACCGTGCACTGGGTGCCGCGGTTGGCTATCGACTCGACGCAGTTGTCCCAGTTGCCCCCGCAAGCGGGAACGCTGCTGGAAAGCCGCCGAAAGTCCGTGTTGTCCCCCCGGACTCTCCCCACATTTCCGCCGTAGTTGGTGAACGCCCAGAAGCAGGCGTGGGTCGACGTGCAATCAGAGAGCCCCTGCGCTCCGACTTCACCGGACACCGTGCTCGGCGTGTTGCTTTCGGCTTGGGCCGCGATCGACCCTCCGGTCAGGAGCGTGGCGATCACCGCAAACGCGATCGCCATTCTGGATAGCATTTTTGCCACGTTTTCATCCTCCCCAGGTCTGGACGATGGATTCCCACCGCCGTCCGCACCCCGCCGCGGACCCTCACTATTGTGGCCGCCGGAAGTAATCGGTGTCGTTGACCGTCAGCGCACGGTCGTTGACGATTCCCGCACCGGCAGGTCCCGCACGAGATGCCGGTACTCGCTTGGCGATGCCCCGTACGCGGCGCGAAAGGCGCGGCTGAAGTGGGCTTTGTCCACGAACCCCCACCGGTTGGCGATACTCTGGATCGTCTGGGCGAGTTTTCCGGGGTCGGCCAGATCCCGCCTGCACCGTTCGAGCCTGCTGCGCCTGATCCAGGCGGCCACGCTCGCGTCCTGCCGCTGGAACAGCTTCTGCAGGTGGCGGAGCGAGATGTGATGAGCGGCCGCGACCGTGCTCGGCGACAGGTCGGGATCACCGAGGTGCTGGTGGATGAACGCTTTGACCCGGGCCAAGAGAGCGTCGTGCTGGGTCTCGGGGGTCACCGCCGCCCGGAGGTCGAGTTCCTGGGCGCACCAGACGGTCAGGAGATCGACCACGACGGCGGCCAGCCTGCCCGCGTCCTGTGGGCGCGCCCGCAGGTCGTCAGCGAGCAGTCCGTCGAGGCAGCCCGCGAGGAGCGCGCCGATGCCGCGCGCGGACAGCCGGTTCACGATGAGCGGGGCGAGGTCGGTCGGCGGCAGCGGCAGCAGCGCCCTCGGGAAATCGATTATCACGCACTGACCGTCAGCGGCGGCCGTCGACAAGCCCTGAATAGCCCGCGCCGTGCTCCCGAGCACGAAATCCCCGGGGTCGATCGTGACCTCGTGACCGCTGGACACCACCTCGATGTGGCCACGCGCCGCGTACAGCAGAAAATACCGTTCGGAATCGTCCTGCCACGCCATCCCGGCCGCGCGCGTGGTGCCCATGGCGGGAACCCGCAGGTTTGTGACCCGAATGTCACCGAGCTGCCGCAACCGCGCTTTCGCCCGGAAATCGGCCACGTCCTCGCGGTACGCGGTCAGCAGACCGTCTTCGATCAGTTCCCACCACGCCGAGAATCTTTCCGCTTTCGACACGCATTCGGTATCGAATTGCGATTCGATCATCTCCGGACTCCCCAGTTCGACGCCCCCCATTCAGGGTCATCGTAGTGATTCGCGCGGTCCGCCTGGACCACCGAATGCGTGAAACCCGCGTCGGGCGAGAAAGGGCTATTCACCCGCCCACCCGTTGACCGTGTCCGAATGATCCCCTTCGACGCCCGGCAGGCCGGGCTCCCACGCTCCGGGAGCGCCGCCCAGAGGTTCGCCGAACGACGAACAAGTCGTGGTATACCTGGTTCGTAGTTCAACGAACAACGAACCAGGGGACACCATGGAACTCCAGGGCAAGACCGCGCTCGTCACCGGAGCCACCGCGGGCATCGGCCGCGACATCGCGGTGGCGCTGGCCCGCGCGGGGGCGCGGGTCGTGGTCACCGGGCGCGACCCGGAACGCGGCGCGGAGACCACGGCCGCCATCGAGGCCGAGGGCGGGACGGCCGGGTTCGCCGTGGCCGATCTCGGCGACCTCGACTCGCTCCGGGCGCTCGCCGACGAGGTGGGCGAGGTCGACATCCTGGTCAACAACGCCGGGATCTTCCCGTTCGCCCCGACCCTTGAGCAGGACGTGCCCACCTACGAGCAGCTTTTCGCCGTCAACGTGCGGGCGCCGTTCTTCCTCACCGCGGCGCTGGTCCCCAAGATGGCGGCCAAGGGCGAAGGCGTCGTCGTCAACGTCTCCAGCATCGCCGCGTCGGTCGCCGTGCCCGGCGGCGCGGTCTACAGCGCCACGAAGGCCGCGCTCGACGCGCTCACCAGGACCTGGGCGGCGGAGTTCGGCGCGAGCGGCATCCGGGTCAACGCCGTCGCCCCCGGCCCGATCCGCACCGAGGCCGCGGTCGCCGCGCTCGGCGAGCAGTTCGAGGAGTTCGGCCGGACCACCCTGCTGGGCCGGGCCGGGACGACGACGGAGATCGCCGAGACCGTCCTGTTCCTGGCCTCGCCCCGGTCGAGCTTCATGACCGGGTCCATCCTGACCGCGGACGGCGGCCGCACGGCGACCTGACGAGAATCACCCGGCGACGCCACCTGGGCGCCAGCCCAGGTGGCGGAGTCACTGGCCGGGCCAGCGGGTCAGGGCCAGGGTGATCGTCGGCTGCGGCTTGTCGTCGCTCACTTCCCCGAACGGCGGCCCGAGCTTCCTGATCTCCGCCGCGACCACGTTGTTCTCGTCGGTGATGACGCACAGCACCTGCCCGGTGCGCAGGGTGTGGATGGAGCGGTAGTCGCCGATCGGGTTGCGCCGGGCCGCTGCCGCGCACTGGTCGCGGGTCGGCGTCGGGTTCTCGGTGAACAACCCGGCCGATCCCTGGGAACCCGGATAGATATTGCCCGCGCAGTCGTCGTACTCCAGGTCCGCTTGCGGGCTCTCCCGCTCGCCCGGGGTCACCTGAATGGGATCGTCGAGCTGCACGTCGACCCCCGCCGACCCGCCGCAGCCGGGTGGCGGCACGGTGATCTCGTCGCGCACCGGCGCTGGCTCGACCGGGCTGGGCGAGTCCCGGGTGGTCGTCGCCGACTCGCTCGGGCCGCCACTGGTCGGCCCCGGCGCCGGGGCCGACCCGGTCGGCGTCGGCTGGTCCTTGCCCGGCTCAGCGGTGGGGGAATCCGAATTGGCGCTCATCGCCGCGAACGCGCCTACGGCAACCAGGAAGAACACCGCCGCGGAGACCGCCCAGCGCATGCCACGACGCCGCTTGCCGCCCGGGGCGGCCGAGTTCCGCGAGGTGATGAGCTGCCGGATCGCCACGATTCCCTGCGGGACACTGACCAGGAGGGCGGCGACGCCGATCAGCGCTTCCAGTGACATGGCAAGTGATCTTAGCCACTTTCCCTCACCGGCGCGGCGGCGCTCAACCCGGTCGCGCCGTCGTGCGCGGGCAACTGGCACGATCGACCCACCATGACGCTCACCGCACGGCTGCCCGCCACCCCCGAACCCGACGACCTCTTCGACGCCTTCGCCACCTGGGCTGGCGATCAGGGCCTGGCCCTGTACCCCGCCCAGGAAGAGGCCCTGATGGAGATCGTCTCGGGGTCGAACGTCATCCTCAGCACCCCGACCGGCTCCGGCAAGAGCATGGTCGCGGTGGGGGCGCACTTCACGGCGCTGGCGCACGGCAAGCGCAGCTTCTACACCGCGCCCATCAAGGCGCTGGTCTCGGAGAAGTTCTTCGCGCTGTGCGAGACCTTCGGCGCGGAGAACGTCGGCATGATGACCGGCGACTCCAGCGTCAACGGGACCGCGCCGATCATCTGCTGCACCGCGGAGATCCTGGCCAACATCGCCCTGCGCGACGGCGCGGACGCCGACGTCGGCCAGGTCGTCATGGACGAGTTCCACTTCTACGCCGAGCCCGACCGCGGCTGGGCGTGGCAGATCCCGATCATCGAGTTGCCCCGGGCGCAGTTCGTCCTGATGTCGGCGACGCTCGGGGACGTCAGCCGGTTCGAGACGGACCTGACCCGGCGCACCGGGCGGCCCACGGCGGTGGTCACCTCGGCGGAGCGGCCGGTGCCGCTGTTCTACTCGTTCGGGATGACGCCGCTGACCGAGGCGCTGGACGAGTTGCTCAGCACCAACCAGTCCCCCATCTACGTCGTGCACTTCACCCAGGCCGCTGCGCTGGAGCGGGCGCAGGCGCTGATGAGCATCAACGTGTGCACCCGCGCGGAGAAGGAGCGAATCGCGGCGCTGATCGGCGACTTCCGGTTCTCCTCCGGCTTCGGCAAGACGCTGTCGCGGCTGGTGCGGCACGGCATCGGGGTGCACCACGCCGGGATGCTGCCCAAGTACCGGCGGCTGGTGGAGCGGCTGGCGCAGGCGGGCCTGATGAAGATCGTCTGCGGCACCGACACCCTCGGCGTCGGCATCAACGTGCCCATCCGCACGGTCGTGTTCACGTCCCTGTCGAAGTACGACGGCGTGAAGACCCGTCTGCTCAAGGCCCGCGAGTTCCACCAGATCGCCGGGCGCGCGGGCCGGGCGGGCTTCGACACCCTCGGCACGGTCCTGGTCCAGGCCCCCGAGCACGTCATCGACAACGAGCGGACCCTGGCCAAGGTCGGCGACGACCCAAAGAAGCGGCGCAAGATCGTGCGCAAGAAGCCCCCGGAGGGCATGGTCTCCTGGGGGCAGCCGACGTTCGAGCGCCTGGTCGCGGCCGAGCCCGAGCCGCTGACGTCGAGTTTCCAGGTCAGCCACTCGATGCTGCTCAACGTGATCGGCAGGCCGGGCGACGCGTTCGCCGCGATGCGCCACCTGCTGACCGACAACCACGAGGACCGCCCCGCGCAGCGCAGGCACATCCTGCGCGCCATCGCGATCTACCGGGGCCTGCTGGCCGCGGGCGTGGTGGAGAAGCTGGACGAGCCAGACGAGCAGGGCCGCACCGTGCGCCTGACCGTCGACCTGCAATTCGACTTCGCCCTCAACCAGCCGCTGTCGCCGTTCGCGCTGGCCGCGCTCGACCTGCTCGACCGCGAGTCCCCCAGCTACCCCCTCGACGTCCTCTCCATCGTGGAGTCCACTTTGGACGACCCACGCCAGGTCCTCAGCGCCCAGCAGCACAAGGCCCGAGGCGAGGCCGTGGCCGCGATGAAGGCCGAGGGCATCGAATACGACCAGCGCATGGAGCTGCTGGAGAACGTCACCCACCCGAAACCGCTCGCCGAACTGCTGGGCGCGACGTTCGAGACCTACCGCAGAGGTCACCCCTGGGTCGGCGACCACCAACTTTCCCCGAAGTCGGTGGTGCGCGACATGTACGAGCGCGCGATGACCTTCACCGAATACATTTCCTTCTACCAGCTCGCGCGATCCGAAGGCTTGGTCCTGCGCTATCTGGCCGACGCCTACCGCGCGGTCCGCCAGACCGTCCCGGACGAAGCGAAAACCGAAGAACTCAGCGACCTCATCGAATGGCTGGGCGAACTGGTCCGCCAGGTCGACTCCAGCCTCTTGGACGAATGGGCGAAACTCACCAACCCGGACACCGGCGACCTGACCGCGCCACTGGACGAGACCCCGCCCGGGGTGACCAAGAACCCGAGGGCGTTCCGCGTCCTGGTCCGCAACGCGCTGTTCCACCGGGTCCAACTGGCCGCCCGCCGCGCCTACCGCGAACTCGGCGACCTCGACGCCGACTCCGGCTGGGACGCCGAGGCGTGGGCGGACGCCCTCGAACCGTATTTCGAGGCGCACAGCCAGATCGGCACCGGCCCGGACGCGCGCGGCCCGGCGCTGCTGATCATCGAGACGGAGCCGGAACGCTGGCTGGTCCGCCAGATCTTCGACGACCCGGCGGGCGACCACGACTGGGGCTTCACCGCCGAGATCGACCTGGCCGCGTCCGACGAGGCGGGGACCGCGGTCGTCCACATCACCGAGGTCGGCGAGCTGTGAACGACCGCGGCAGGCATCAGCCCACCCGGTACCGGGTGACCACGGCAGCGTGGTCGGAGGCCCACTCGTTGTCCGCGTGGCCGGGCACCGCGGCGGGTGTGCCGTAGACGACGGCGGCGCTGGTGACGGGCTGGACAGCGCCCGCGGCGTAGACGAAGTCGATGCGGTCCTGCGGCTCGACCGGGCCGGACGAGCCGTTGTGCCGGGGGTAGACCGGCGACCAGGTGTCGCCGGGCGCGGCGACCGGGTCGGGGTGCACGGCGCGGAACGAGTCGGCCAGGCCCGCGCGCTCCACGGCGGTGCTGACCGGCCACGCGATGGTGTAGCCGCAGTGGCGGCTCGCGGCGGCGGGCGTCCAGTCCCGGTGCGACGGCGCGTTGAAGTCGCCGACCAGGTACACCGGGGCGGTCGCCTTCGCCGCCAGGTGCGGGGCCATGGCCGTGAGCACGCTATTGATCTCGGCGACGCGGCCGGAGGAGTGCTCGCGCGCGATGATCTCGCTGACGCTCATCCGGTCGAAGCACGCGTCGTAAGGGCCGTAAGGCGTGTAGTTGAGGTGCACGTCCCACAGCACGGCCTCCTCCCCCGGCGCGAACCGCACCCGCGCGCCGAAGCCCGCGTCGGCGGCGAAGGTCTCGCCGAGCGGGTACTTGCTGAGGACCGCGAGGTCGCCGCCGTCATGGGCCCAGTGCCAGCCGAGGGCGTCGGCGAGGGTCTTGGCGTGCGTGCCGCGGCTCTCGGACAGGCCGACGACGTCGCTGCCGGACGCGGCGAGGAACCGAAGCTGCTTGGTGATGCCGTCGCGCACCTGGGAGCCGGAGTGCCAGGCGTTGAACGCGGTCACCACCGGCTCCGGGACCAGCCGCTCGCCAGCCCCGCGCACCGTGACGGTCGCGGTGGCGCGGGCGGTCATGCCCTCGCCGTCCACCGCCTCCACCACGATCTCGGCCGCGCCGAGGCGCGCGACGCCGGTGACCGCTCCGTCGACGCCGACCTTGGCCCAGCTGGGGCCGCTGACCTTGCGGTAGCGGACGGCGGTCCCGTCCGGGTCGATCGCGGTGATCTTCGCCTGGTAGGCGGCGCCCGCCCGCGCGTTGCGCAGCGGCGTCGGGTCGGCGAGGAACCGAGGCGGCTGGCCGCCCGCGCCGAGGACCCGGAACCGGACGGGCGCGGCGAGGGACGCGTAGCCGTCGTCGTGCAGGAAGTAGGCGACGTACGCGCCGGGGGCGAGGCCGCTGGTGGGCAGGGTGACCGAGCCGGAGGCGTTCGGGGCGTAGGCCCAGACCGTGCTCGGACCGACGTAGACGCCGTTCACCGGGGCGTTGCCGGGGTCGCTGTAGACGCCGACCCAGTTCTGCGGGTCGGGCTGATCGGTCTGATAAGTCGCGGTCAGCGGGGCGCCGACGGTGTACTCGGCACGGTCGAGCGCCAGCGAGCCGGACACGGCGGCGGCGGGCACGCCTGGCGCGAGCAGGACCACGGCCAGGAGGATGCGCAGTGCGGGTCTGATTCTCACCAACGGACCATGCGGGGTGGACGCGCCGCCCCGGCGAACACCGGTTGACGGCGCGTTGAACGCGGGCGGGCAGAGTGAACTCGGACACGATGAGCGGGCGGAGAGGAGCGCGATGACCCGGGGGGACGGCGACCGGATCGTGCGGTGCGGGCAGGGCCATGTGCACTGGGGGCGCTATGGGGCGGCCGGTCTGCTGCCGGTCCACGACGGGCACGTGCTGTTGCAGCAGCGCGCCTGGTGGACCCCCGGCGGCAACACCTGGGGCTTGTTCGGCGGCGCGCGGGACAGCCACGAGGACGCCATCGCCGCCGCCCTGCGCGAGACGGCGGAGGAAAGCACCCTCGACCCCGCGCTCGTGCGCCCCCACGGCGTCCTCCGGGAGGACCACGGCCGCTGGGCGTACGACACGGTGATCGGGACCATGGACAGCCGCCCGGAGGTCCACCCGGCGTCATCGGAAACCCGCGCCGCGGCCTGGGTCCCGATCGCCGACGTGGCCGACTGGACCCTGTTCGCCCCGTTCGCCGCGTCCTGGCCGCGGCTGCGCGAATGCCTGCGCAGGCCGCTGCTGATCATCGACTGCGCCAACGTCATGGGCTCCCGCCCGGACGGCTGGTGGCGGGACCGCAACGGCGCCGCGGCCCGCCTGCGCGACAACCTCACCACGCTCGCCACCACCGGGCTGACCGCTCTCGCCCCGTTCGCCCTCGCCTATCCCCGGATGATCCTGGTGGTCGAGGGCCAGGCCCGCGGCATCGCCCCGACCGACCACGTCGAGATCGTCAACGCTCCCCGCGACGGCGACGACACCATCGTGGAAACCGCCGCCGCCCACCGGACCGAGCCGCGCCTCGTGGTCACCGCCGACCGTGAACTCCGCGAGCGCTGCGTCGAAGTGGGCGCGGAGGTCACCGGCCCCGGCTGGCTGCTGGCCCAGTTCGGGTGATCAGCCGCCGATGTCCAGTTTGCCGATCCGGTTGGACGTCAGCAGGCCGAACCACACCGCGTCCGGCTGGTGCACGTTGATGTCGCACGGATACGACGCCGACGATGGCGTGCTCCACATCCGCACGTCCCGGGTGACCGGATCGAACCGGGCGATCTGGTTGCCGAGTCCGAACGCGGCGGGGAAGCTCACCGCGAAGTAGATTTTCCCGTCGCCCGCCTCCGCGATGGGCCCCGGCATCGGCAGCGGGTTGCCGATGCTGCCGACCAGCAGGCCGTCGAGGACGCTGCTCAGCAGACCGCCGACTCCCAGCAGCGGGTACTCGGTGATCCGCCCGCCCGGCTCGATGCGGGCGATCTTCATGCCGAGCGCCTCCGCGACCCAGATCGAACCGTCGCGCGCGGTGCGGACGCCCACCGGGAACGACGCGGGCGTGGGCATCGTGTACTGGGTGAACTGGTGGGTGTCGACGTCGAGAGTGGCGATTTTGTTCATCTGCGGCAGGTCGAACACCACCGTGCGCCCGGGTCCCGGCTTGATGATCCCGAACAGCGCGCCGACCTGGCCCAGGATCTCGCCCGGCACCCGGTGTTTGCTCCACGCCCCGGTCGCCGGGTCGTACCGGCCGATCGAGTCGAGGCCGCCGAGGGTGAACCACAGGGCGCCGTCTGGTCCGAGCGCGAGGTCGTTGGCCAGGCCGAGGCCGGTGTGCAGCGGGATGCCCAGCGGCGTGGCGTCGAAGGCGTTGGCCCACGGCAGCGGCACCTCGGTCATGCCGCCGTCGCGGGTGTCGACGCGGAGCAGGCTGTTGCCGGTCACCTGGGGCAGCCACAGGTTCCCGTCGCGGTCGAGGTCCATGCCGCCGGGCACCGACAGCGGCATCGGCGTGCTGAAGTTGTCGAACCGCCCGGTGGCCGGGTCGAACCGGGCGACCTGGCTGCTCAGGTACTGCTCGACCCACAGCGCGCCGCGGTGGTCGAACTCGACCTCGCACACGCCGCCGATCGGGATGGCCGAGGGAACCGGGCCGTACTCGGTGATCGGTCCGGCGGCCAAGGCGGCCGGGGCCCGCACGAGCGCGGAGGCGACCAGGGTCGCCGCGCCGAGTCGGAGCCACCGGCGCGGGCGCCGTGCGGAGTTCGCCATGTCGCTCCTTCGAGTCGGCATCGATCGAGGATAGGGATCTCCGCCCGGCCAAGGCGATCACCTTAACGGGTGGGGCGCGGCCAGCCGGGTGGAAACCGCGGGCTACGGGACGGTGAATTCTGATCGGCACGTCGCCGACTCCCGCCGATCGCGGGTGATCTCCCGCGATACTCGGGCGAATCACGGCTCGGGCGGTACTGGGAGACACTGGTGGATCTGGACCTGTTCGCGTTCATTCTGGCCCTGATCGGTGTCGCGATACCGATTTTCGCCTTTTTCTGGGAGTTCGTCCTGGTCCGCCGCAAGCGGCTCGGGTACCGCGTGCAGATGGACACCTCGGCGCTGGACGAGATCGGCACCGGGCACGCCGGAATCCTGGCGACGATGACCCAGAAAGACGGCAAGCCGCTGACCGACCCGTCCTTCGTCCTGGTGCGCATCGAGAACGACGGCGTGACCGCCATCAACGAAAGCGATTACCAGGTTCTCGCCGACGTCAGGGCGGGGGTGCGCATCCGGTTCCCCGGCCGGAAAGTCGCCGGAATGGTCGTCACCGAACTCAGCCACCCCAATCTGAGCAGAAACTTCGGCGAGGAATCCGGGCTCGACACCGGCCAGGAGACCAGCGACGCGGACGGGACTACCGGCATCATCGACCTGCCCAAGGTGCCGCTGAACCCCGGCGACCACTACAAGGTCCTGGCCATTCTGGAACGGGTGGGCACAACCGGGGAGCCCAGGGTCGAAGTGGGCATCACGGGCGGGATCGCGAAGGCGAACGAAGCGCGCACCGGCACTCCCCGCCGGGCGTCCCTGCTGATGGTGTTCATGGCCGTGATCATCCTGGTGCTCGGCGGCTTCATCTGGTTCAGCCCAGGAGCGCCGCTGGACTGTGCGACCGGAAAGCTGCGACTGGCCGGGTCGACGGCGTTTGAGAAGGTCATGCGGGAGGCCGCGGAGTCCTATGCCGCCACTTGCGCCAGCGCCGAGTTCGAGTTCGATTTCGACGGCAGCACCGCCGGTCTGCAAAAGCTGGCCGAGGCCGGGAAAGACGCGGGGAAATCCCCGGAAATGGTGGCGTTCACGGACGGGGAGAAGAACGACACGCAGCCGATGCTGCTGCCCAGGCCGGTCGCTTTCCTGCTGTTCACGCTGGTCGCCAACAAAGAGGCCGGGGTCGCCGACCTCACCCTCGACCAGGTCCGGCGGCTCTATGCGGGGAATATCTCGAACTGGAAGGAGATCGGCGGCCGGGACGTGAAGGTCGCCCTGGTCAGCCGCAAGCCCGGGTCCGGCACCCGCAGCACGTTCCAGCGCCAGGTGCTCGACGGCAAGCGGGAACCGGCGACCAATTCCGACGACTGCCGCAGCGTGGACAGCGGCGGCGAGCCCGGTGTCCCCCGCTGCGAGCAGGACCGCACGGAGGATTTACTCGACATCGTGGCCGAGGTCCCCGGCGCCATCGGCTACGCCGAGTTCGGCGCGGCGGCCGACCGGGCGGAAGACCTGACGGTGGTCCGGATCGCGGGCCAGGAGGCCGCCCTGAACGCGGCCGTCCACGGCGCGTACCCGTTCTGGGAAACGGAATACGCCTACACCTACGGCGAGCCGCCCGCGAACTCCCTGACCGCGAACTTCCTGCGGTACCTGACCAACCAGGTCGGCAAGGACATCATCCGCTCGCACGGCAACCGCCCGTGCGACGAGTTGCAGAACCCGGTGCTCTGCAAGCCCGCCACCTGAGGTCTCCCGGCGGCGCGGTCGAGGACTTGACTTCAAGTCGACTTGAACTGCAACAGTGCGGTTGCCAGATCCGAACCGCACGAGGGAGACCACCGTGGACACCGCACGCACGACCGTGGCGCGCGAGACCGCCGACCAGACCGCGCTCTGGAACGGCGTCGCCGGGCAGGCCTGGGTCCAGGCCCAGGACCTGCTCGACCAGATGTTCACCCCGTTCGAGAACCTGCTGGTCGACGCCGTGCTCGCCCGGTCGCCCTCGGGTGTCCTGGACATCGGCTGCGGCACCGGCGGGCTGACCACCGCGGTCGCACGGGCGCTCGGCGCCAGGGGCCGCTGCGTTGGCGTGGACATCTCCGGCCCGATGATCGGCGCCGCGCGGGCCCGGGCGGACCGGGACAACGCGCCAGCCACCTTCGTCCTGGCCGACGCGCAAACCCACGCTTTCCCGCCCGGGGCGGCCGAAATGATCATTTCCCGGTTCGGCGTGATGTTCTTCGACGACCCGGTCGAGGCGTTCGCGAACCTGCGCCGGGCCGCGGCCGACGGCGCCGAACTCCGGTTCATCGCCTGGCGCGGCGCCGAGGAGAACCCGTTCATGACGACCGCGGAGCGCGCCGTGGCGCCGCTGCTGCCGAACCTGCCCGCCCGGAACCCGGACGCGCCGGGGCAGTTCGCCTTCGCCGACGCCGACCGCGTGCGCGGCGTGCTCGGCGCGAGCGACTGGGCGGGGGTCGACATCGCGCCGCTCGACGTGGTCTGCGCGCTGCCCGAGCCGGACCTGGTCCGCTACCTGACCCTGCTCGGCCCGGTCGGGCGCGCGCTCCACGACGCCGACGAGCGCACCCGCGCCGTGGTGATCGACACCGCCCGCGCCGCGTTCGCGCCGTTCGTGCACGGGACCGAGGTCCGCTTCACCGCCGCCTGCTGGCTCGTCTCCGCCCGCGCGTCGTCCCCGACCGCCTGACGAAAGCGAACACCGGGCGAACCGGGCAGGCGCCCGATAGCCGCGTGCGGGCCCGCCGGGTCAGAAGTCGGCGTTGACGCAGGCCAGGCGGGGACCGGCGGTGCCTGCCTGGCCGGGCTCGGTGTGGGTGTGGTCACGGTGGATGACCAGCGAGCCAGCCGGGCGGTCGCCGAAGCGCCACCGCACCTTCGCCGTGGCGACCGCCTGGCCGTGCGCGCCGGTGACGAAGTCGAGCCAGACCTCGTTCTCCGGGTTGGCGTAAGCGGGGTCCACCGACGGCGTGACCGGGTCGGGCACGTTCTGGAAGTGCGGGCCAGCGTCAGCCGGGTTCGGGCCGCAGGGCTTGGTGTGGACGTGCGCGCCGTAGTGCCGGTTGGGCACCAGGCCGTGCACGACCAGCAGCACGACGGTCTTGCGGCCCGCGGTGAACGGGATCACGGCGGCATGCGCGCCGACCGGGACCAGCGCCGGGTCGTAGGTGACCGCCTTGGCGCCCGCGCGGTATGGCTCGAACGCGCCCGACCCCGACGCCGAGGCGGGCGTGGTGGAAGCGGCCAGCAGGCACAGCGCCGCGGCCGCCGTCAGCAGTGATCGCATGCCGTCGATCCTGGCACTGCCCGCCAAGCCCGCGGTCACCGCCCACCCGAATCAGGCTCTGCGGGGACAAAGATTAACGGCAGGAGAACGGTCAGTCCGTGTGCCTGCTCTCCGGGATCACGATGACCGGGCGCTCGCGCGGCGGCTCGGGGTCGACCACCACCGAGTCGACGATGATCGTCTGCCGCCTGCCCTCGGCCACCGCCCGCTCGGCCCGGCGGACCACCCACCGGCGGACCAGCGCCCTGGTCGGCGGCAGGAGCAACAGCAGGGCCAGCACGTCGCTGATGAAGCCCGGGACGACGACCAGCACGCCCGCGGCGGCGATGAGCATGCCGTCGACCAGCTCGCGCTGCGGGGCGCGGCGGGCGAACAGGGACTGTTGCAGCGCGGCGAGCGTCCGGGCGCCCTCGCGGCGCAGCAGGGCCGCGCCCGCGACGGTGGCCACGATGAGCAGGGCAATGGTGGGGAGGACGCCGATGAGGTCGCCGACCGTCACCAGCACGGTGATCTCGGCGACCATCGCCAGCAGCAGGATCAGCAGGACGGGCACGGCTGGGGCTCCTCGCGGGGATGTGATTCGATGGCACCAGGCTCAACGAACGAACCTGCCGAAACGATCCCGAAACCCTGTTCGCCCTGGTCAGGGGTATAATCAGCCGGATAGCGACGCCGTCAAGACCACGTGGCCTTCACCACGGGCCTCGCTTGGCGTATCCCGGATACGTCGATTTCACACTATTGTCATGAGAACCCCCCGGATGACCCCGGGGATGACCCACGCGCGGTGATTGCTGCTCCACACCGGAGACCCACTCGATCGCCGCGATCCGGCAGCACATCCGCCAGTATGTGCCGCCACTCCGCACGATGAGGTGCGCTCCACCGCCCGAGCCCGGGCGAACTTGTCGCCGCACGTATGACGCGACACCGGGCCGAGTGGACGGTGAAGGTGCCCCCTGCGGCCTTTCCCCGCCTGCTTTGACCACGCGCCCGTGTGCGCTCCAGATCATGGGAGGGCCGCTAGCTGTGACGACCCGCCAAGACTGCCTCAAGGGTGGTCTTTACGACGAGAACTACGAGCACGACGCCTGCGGGGTGGCCTTTGTCGCCGACCTCGCCGGTCGCAGAGACCATGGCATCGTCGCCAAAGCTCTCGTCGCCCTGCGCAATCTGGAGCATCGGGGCGCCAGAGGAGCCGAGCCGGACACCGGCGACGGCGCGGGCATCCTGATCCAGGTTCCGGACGCCTTCTACCGCGAGGTGGTCGAGTTCGACCTGCCCGCGGCTGGCGCGTACGCGGTCGGCACGGCGTTCCTGCCGGTCGACGCGGCCGCGCGCGCCGAGGCGGTCGCGGTCACCGAGCGGGTCGCCGCCGAGGAGGGCGCGGTCGTCCTGGGCTGGCGCGAGCTTCCGGTGAACCGCGAGCACGCGGGCGCCACCGCGGCCTCGGTCATGCCGCATTTCGCCCAGCTGTTCCTGGCCGCCGCCGACGGGGTGTCCGGTTTGGCGTTGGAGCGCCTGGCCTTCTGCGTGCGCAAGCGCGCCGAGCACGACGCGGTCGAGCACGGGCTGTACTTCGCCAGTCTCTCTTCGCGCACGATCGTCTACAAGGGAATGCTCACCGAGCCCCAGGTCGAGGCGTTCTTCCCCGACCTGTCCGACGAGCGGGTCACCAGCTCGATCGGCCTGGTGCACTCCCGGTTCTCCACCAACACGTTCCCGGCGTGGCCGCTGGCGCACCCGTACCGCTATGTCGCGCACAATGGCGAGATCAACACGCTGCGTGGCAACCGGAACTGGATGGACGCGCGGGAGGCGACCCTCGCCAGCGACCTGATTCCCGGCGACCTCAAGCGGGTCTTCCCGGTCGTCACCCGGGGCGCGAGCGACTCGGCGTCCTTCGACGAGGTGCTGGAGCTGCTGCACCTGTCCGGGCGCAGCCTGCCGCACGCGATTTTGATGATGATCCCGGAGGCGTGGGAGAACCACGCCGAGATGGACCCCGCGCGCCGGGCGTTCTACGAGTTCCACTCGACCTTGATGGAGCCGTGGGACGGGCCCGCGCTGGTGTCGTTCACCGACGGCACGCAGATCGGCGCCGTGCTCGACCGCAACGGTCTGCGCCCGGCCCGCTACTGGGTGACCGAGGACGGCCTGGTCGTGCTCGCCAGCGAGGTCGGCGTGCTCGACATCGACCCGACCACGATCGTCCGGAAGGGACGGTTGGAGCCGGGCAAGATGTTCCTTGTCGACACCGCCGAGGGGCGGATCATCGATGACGAGGAGATCAAGGGCGAACTGGCCGCCGAGCACCCGTACGCCGAGTGGGTCGCGCGGGGCCTGGTGCCGCTGGAGACCCTGCCCGAGCGCGAGCGCGAGGTGCCGACGCACGCCTCGCTGGTGCACCGACAGCAAGCGTTCGGCTACACCGAGGAAGAGCTGTCGGTCCTGTTGGAACCGATGGCCCGCACCGGCGCCGAGCCGATCGGCTCGATGGGCAACGACGCCCCGCTCGCGCCGCTGTCGACCCGGCAGCGGCCGGTTTTCGACTACTTCAGCCAGCTTTTCGCCCAGGTGACCAACCCGCCGCTGGACGCGATCCGCGAGGAGCTGGTGACCTCGCTGGGCACCTACCTCGGCGCGGCGCCGAACCTGCTCGCGCCCAGCGCGGAGTCCTGTCGCCGGATCACCCTGCAGTTCCCGGTGGTCGACAACGACGAGCTCGCGAAGATCGTGCACGCCAACGACGACGGCGACCTGCCCGAGTTCCAGTCGGTCACGATCCACGGCCTCTACGACGTGCGCGGCGGCGGCGACGCGCTGCGCGAGCAGTTGGACGAGATCCGCGCCGAGGTGTCCTGGGCGATCAAGCACGGCGCCCGGGTGGTCGTGCTGTCCGACCGAGGCGTGAGCGAGAACCTGGCGCCCATCCCGTCGCTGCTGCTCGTCGGCGCGGTGCACCAGCACCTGGTCCGGGAGAAGACCCGCAGCCAGGTCAGCCTGATCGCCGAGTCCGGCGACGCCCGCGAGGTCCACCACGTGGCGCTGCTGATCGGCTACGGCGCGTCCGCGGTCAACCCGTACCTGGCGATGGCCACGGTCGAGGACATGGCCGAGCGCGGCCTGATCAAGGGCGCGGACGCGCGCACCGCGACCCGCAACCTGATCAAGGCGCTGGGCAAGGGCGTGCGCAAGACCATGTCCAAGATGGGCGTGTCCACAGTGGCCTCCTACCACGGCGCGCAGATCTTCGAGGCGCTCGGCCTCGGCCCCGAGGTCATCGACGCCTGCTTCACCGGCACCACGTCGCGGCTGGGCGGCGTCGGCTTCGACGTGCTGGCCGAGGAAGTGCGCCAGCGGCACGTCACCGCGTTCCCCCGGGACGGGGTCCGCGCGAACCACCGCGAGCTCAGCGTCGGCGGCGACTACCAGTGGCGCCGCGAGGGCGAGCCGCACCTGTTCAACCCGCAGACCGTGTTCAAGCTCCAGCACTCCACCCGGTCGGGGAAGTACGAGATCTTCAAGGAGTACACCCGCGCGGTCGACGACCAGTCGGCGTCGCTGAAGACGCTGCGCGGCCTGTTCGCCTTCAAGGAGGGCGTGCGCCCGCCGGTCCCCATCGATGAGGTGGAGCCGGTCTCGGAGATCGTCAAGCGGTTCGGCACCGGCGCGATCTCCTACGGCTCGATCTCCCAGGAGATGCACGAGACCCTGGCGATCGCCATGAACCGGCTGGGCGCGAAGTCCAACACCGGTGAAGGCGGCGAGGACCCGGACCGGCTCTACGACCCGGCGCGCCGCTCGGCGATCAAGCAGGTCGCCAGTGGACGGTTCGGCGTCACCAGCGAGTACCTGGTCAACGCCGACGACATCCAGATCAAGATGGCCCAGGGCGCCAAGCCCGGCGAGGGCGGTCAGCTGCCGGGCACGAAGGTGTACCCGTGGATCGCCAAGACCCGGCACTCGACGCCGGGCGTCGGCCTGATCTCGCCGCCGCCGCACCACGACATCTACTCGATCGAGGACCTAGCGCAGCTCATCCACGACCTCAAGAACGCCAACCCGGCGGCCCGCATCCACGTGAAGCTGGTCTCCGAGGTCGGCGTCGGCACGGTCGCGGCCGGGGTGTCCAAGGCGCACGCCGACGTGGTGCTGATCTCCGGGCACGACGGCGGCACCGGGGCCTCCCCGCTGTCGTCGATCAAGCACGCGGGCGGGCCGTGGGAGCTGGGGCTGGCCGAGACGCAGCAGACGCTGCTGGCCAACCGGCTGCGCGACCGGATCGTCGTGCAGACCGATGGCCAGCTCAAAACCGGCCGGGACGTCGTCGTGGCCGCGCTGCTGGGCGCGGAGGAGTTCGGTTTCGCGACCGCGCCGCTGGTGGTCTCGGGCTGCGTGATGATGCGCGTGTGCCACCTGGACACCTGCCCGGTGGGCGTGGCGACGCAGAACCCGGTGCTGCGGGCGAAGTTCAGCGGCAAGGCCGAGTACGTCGTCAACTTCTTCGAGTTCGTCGCCCAGGAGGTCCGGGAGTACCTGGCCGCGCTCGGCTTCCGCTCGATCGAGGAGGCCGTGGGCCACGCCGAGCTGCTCGACACCCGCGCTGCGGTCGACCACTGGAAGGCGTCCGGACTGGACCTGTCGCCGATCTTCCACGTGCCCGCGCTCGCCCCGCGCGCCGCGCGGCACCGCGTCGTGGCCCAGGACCATGGGCTGGACAAGGCGCTGGACAACACGCTGATCCAGCTCGCCGAGGGCGCGCTGAACTCCGGCGACAAGGTGCGGCTGGAACTGCCGGTGCGCAACGTCAACCGGACCGTGGGCACCATGCTCGGCTCGGAGCTGACCAAGCGCTGGGGCGGCGAGGGCCTGCCCGACGACACCATCGACGTGACCTTCACCGGCACCGCGGGCCAGTCGTTCGGCGCGTTCCTGCCGCGCGGCATCACGCTGCGGCTGGTCGGCGACGGCAACGACTACGTCGGCAAGGGCCTGTCCGGCGGCCGGATCGTCGTGCGGCCGCACGCCGGGGCGCAGTTCGCCGCCGAGCAGCACGTGATCGCGGGCAACGTCATCGCCTACGGCGCGACCAGCGGCGAGGTGTTCCTGCGCGGCAAGGTCGGCGAGCGGTTCTGCGTGCGCAACTCCGGCGCGCTGGCCGTGGTCGAGGGCGTTGGCGACCACGGCTGCGAGTACATGACCGGCGGCCAGGTGGTCGTGCTCGGCCCGACCGGGCGCAACTTCGCCGCGGGCATGTCCGGCGGCGTGGCCTACGTGCTCGACCTGTCGCAGGCCAGGGTGAACCCGGAGATGGTCGACCTCGACCCGCTCGACGCGGATGACAACGACTTCCTGCGGGAGACCGTTGCCAAGCACGCCGCCGAGACCGACTCCATGGTGGCGCGGGCGCTGCTGGCCGACTGGGACAACCAGGTCAGCCGGTTCACCAAGGTCATGCCCAAGGACTACAAGCGGGTGCTGGCCGCGCGGGCCGCGGCCGAGCGCGACGGCCGCGACATCGACCAGGCGATCATGGAGGCCGCACATGGCTGACCCCAAGGGCTTTCTGACCACCCCGCGCGAGACCCCGAAGACCCGCCCGGTCTTCCTGCGGCTCAAGGACTGGCGCGAGGTCTACGAGGAGAACAGCACCGCCGAGTTCACCTCCGGTAAGGGCAGCAAGCAGGCCGGGCGCTGCATGGACTGCGGCATCCCGTTCTGCCACCAGGGCTGCCCGCTGGGCAACCTGATCCCGGAGTGGAACACCCTGGTCTGGCGGGACGACTGGCTGCGGGCCAGCGAACGGCTGCACGCGACGAACAACTTCCCGGAGTTCACCGGGACGCTGTGCCCCGCCCCGTGCGAGGCCGCGTGCGTGCTGGGCATCAACGACGACCCGGTGACCATCAAGCGGGTCGAGATCTCGATCATCGACCGGGCCTTCGCCGAGGGCTGGGTCGCCCCGCAGCCGCCGACGACGCGCACCGGCAAGAAGGTCGCCGTCGTCGGCTCCGGCCCAGCTGGCCTGGCCGCGGCGCAGCAGCTCACCCGCGCGGGCCACGACGTGGTGGTGCTGGAGCGGGCCGACGCCATCGGCGGGCTGCTGCGCTACGGCATCCCCGAGTTCAAGATGGAGAAGTCGCGGCTGGACCGGCGGCTGGACCAGATGCGGGCCGAGGGCACCGAGTTCCGGGTCAACGTCAACGTCGGCGTCGACGTCACCGCCGAGCAACTGCGCGCGGAATACGACGCGGTCGTCCTCGCCGGTGGCGCCACCGCATGGCGCGACCTGCCGATCCCCGGCCGGGAGCTGCGCGGCATCTACCAGGCCATGGAGTACCTGCCGCTGGCGAACAAGGTGGCCGCGGGCGAGCTGGACCGCTCCCCCATCCACGCCGAAGGCAAGCACGTCGTGGTGATCGGCGGCGGCGACACCGGCGCCGATTGCGTCGGCACCGCCCACCGCCAGGGCGCGGCGTCGGTGACCCAGCTGGAGATCATGCCCCGGCCCCCGGAGACCCGTTCGACGGCCAACCCGTGGCCGACCTACCCGATGCTCTACCGGGTGTCCTCCGCGCACGAGGAGGGCGGCGAGCGGGTCTACTCGGTCTCCACCACCGAGTTCCTCGGCGACGACGACGGCAACGTCCGCGCGCTGCGGCTCACCGAGGTCGTCATGGAGAACGGCCGGTTCGTCCCGGTCGAGGGCTCGGCCAGGGACATCCCGGCCGACCTGGTGACCCTGGCGATGGGCTTCGTCGGTCCGGAGAAGGGCGCGCTGCTCAGCGACCTCGGCGTCGACCTCGACGAGCGCGGCAATGTCGCCCGCGGCCGGGATTTCCAGACCTCGGTCGAGGGCGTGTTCACCGCGGGCGATATGGGCCGCGGTCAGTCGTTGATCGTGTGGGCTATCGCGGAAGGCCGCTCCGCTGCTGCCGGTGTGGACGCTTACCTGACTGAACGCGCGGTGCTGCCGCGCCCGATCGAGCCGACGGACCGGCCGCTGGTCTGAGGCTCGCCCTGGTCAACGGCTCGCGGGCAACGGCGCCTGCGAGCCGTTCCTTCTCGGTGGGTCCCTGGGCTGGTTTGTGTGGGGTTGCTCGATGGGGTGGAGTGGTTTCTTTGGGGCCCCTACGAAGGAAGATCCCGTCGTGGGAAAGACGGGTGGGGAGCCTTCGGCC
>NZ_JBVJIN010000031.1:20031-80512 GCF_055586285.1 Actinokineospora sp. NPDC051303 | reverse complement strand
GTGGTTCCTGGCGGTGCGGCCGCGGCGCCGCTCGTACCGGTGTTGTACTTGGGCGTCGCGGCCGTGCCGTCAGGGGCCGCATCCGGCGCGGCTGGCGCGTGCCGGTACTTCGATACAGGCCCTACGAGACGGCCGGGAAGTCCGGGGCTGTGACGTCGTAAGTCTTGCCGGGGCGGGTGAGCAGCGGGCCGAGGACGGCGGCTTTGCGCTGTGAGTGCTCCGGGTTGCCCCATTTGATCAGCCTGCCGTCGGCCAGGGTGAGGCGGATGTTGCCGGGGCTCTGCGCGGAGACCGACGCGATCTGCCCGGACAGCGGCGGTGGGAGCGACGCGAGGACAGTGGTGGCGGCCCTGGCCGACTGCTCGTTCGCGGCCTCCAGGATCGGCAGTCCGGGCGGCGCGGCTTTGAGGACGCTGTAGTCCGTGCCGCCGCCGTCGAGCAGGTGGGCGCCGTCCGGGGCGATGACCACCGCGACCGGGGTTCGCTCGGTCACCTCGATCTCGACGGTGGCCGGGAACGATCTGCGCACCTCGACCGAGCCCACCCTGGGCAGTTGGCGGACGCGGTCGGCGATCTCCTCGGTGTCCAGCACCAGCAGGGGGCTGCCGGGTTCGATGGCCGCCGCCGCGCGGACCTCGTCCTGGGTCAGGTCCTTCGCGCCGATCACATCGACAGAGCGCGCGCCGAACGCCGAGGTGAAGAACACGATGTAGAGCACGGTGAGCACGGACAGCAGCGAGCCGAGCACGGTCCACCGGCGGACGAGGTAGCGGCGCCGCAGGGGTGGCTTGCGCCGCGCGGACGACCGCGGTGGCCTGCGCCTGGGCCGCTCCCCCGTCCGGCCGGGGACCGTGCTGGTCATTCCTGGCCTGCCCGCCGTTCCAGTTCGGCGAGCACCTCGGGGCCGAGCATGGTCACATCGCCAGCGCCCATCGTCAGCACCAGGTCGCCCTTGGCGATCAGGTCGGCCACCAGCGCGGGCACCTTGTCGAACGAGGGCTCGTAGTGCACGCGCTCCGCGGGGAGCGGGACGGCGTCGGCGACCAGGGCGCCACTGACCCCGGGGCGCGGTTCCTCGCGGGCGCCGAACACGTCGAGGACCACGACCTCGTCGGCCAGGCCGAGGGCGGCGCCGAACTCCGCGGCGAAGGTCTCGGTGCGCGAGTACATGTGCGGCTGGAAGATCACCACGACTCGGCCGCCGTCCGCGGCGGGCCGCACCGCGCGCAGTTGCGCGTCCACCTCGGTCGGGTGGTGGGCGTAGTCGTCGTAGAGCCGCACGCCCGCGACGTTGCCCTTGAACTCGAAGCGCCTGCGGACCCCGCCGAACGCGGCGATGCCCGCGCCCAGCTCGGCCAGCGGCGCGCCCAGCTCCAAGCCCGCGAGCAGCGCGGCGAGCGCGTTGCCCGCCATGTGCTCGCCGGGGACCGCGACGCCGAGTTCGATCTCCTGGCCGGACAGCGACACCCGGGCGAGCCCGCCGCCATCCGCGGGCCGGTAGTCCAAGAGGGTCGCGTCGGACTCGGCGGTCGCGGCCCGGCCGTAGCGGCGCACGCGGATGCCCTTGGCCGCCCCCCGCTCGGCGAGCGCGGCCGCCCCCGGGTCGTCGGCGCAGGCGATGAGCACCCCGCCGGGCTCGATGCGGTCGAGGAACGCGTCGAACACCGACACGTACGCCTCGACCGTGCCGTGGTGGTCGAGGTGGTCGGCCTCGACATTGGTCACCACCGCGACCGAGGGGGAGAACACCAGGAACGACCCGTCGCTCTCGTCCGCCTCGGCGACGAAGATGCCGCCGCTGCCGTGGTGGGCGTTCGCGCCGGAGTCGTTGAGGTCGCCGCCGATGGCGAACGACGGGTCGAGCCTGCACCGCTGAAGCGCCACGGTCAGCATCGACGTGGTCGAGGTCTTGCCGTGGGTGCCCGCGATGCAGGCGACCCGCTGGCCTTCCATCAGCTCGGCGAGCGCCTGCGAGCGGTGCAGCACCGGCAGGCCGCGCCGCTTCGCCTCCACCAGCTCGGGATTGCTTTCCTTGATCGCGGTAGACACCACGACCGCTGTCGGCCCGTCCGGCAGCAAGTCGAGGTTCGCCGCGGCCTGCCCGACCACGACCTTCGCGCCCTGGGCCCGCAGCGTCAGGAACGCGCGGGCCTCCTTCGCGTCCGATCCCGAGACGGCCTTGCCGCGCGCGAGCAGGATGCGGGCGATGCCGCTCATGCCCGCGCCGCCGATGCCGATCAGGTGCGCGCGGTCGAGCAGGCCGGTCACGACACGCCCTTGTCGATGGCGTCGAGGACCATGCGGGCGAGCACGTCGGCGGCCTCCCGGTGGCCGGTGCCCTGCGCGGTGGCGCTCATGCCCGCCAGCCGGGCCGGGTCGGTGAGCATCGGGATCACCAGGTCGGCGACCTTCTGCGGGGTCAGCTCGTTGTCGGGCACCAGCAGCGCGCCGCCCGCGGCCACGACCGGCTGCGCGTTGAGGGCCTGCTCGCCGTTGCCGATCGGCAGCGGCACGTACACCGCGGGCAGGCCCACGGCGGACACCTCGGCGACGGTCATCGCCCCGCAGCGGCACAGCGCGGCGTCCGCGGCGGCGTAGGCGAGGTCCATCCGTTCCAGGTACGGCACCGCCACATAAGCGGGCGCCCCCGGAACCTGTTGCACGGCGAGGGTGTTCTTGGGCCCGTGCGCGTGCAGCACGCCGATGCCCGCGTCGGCCAGCGCCCGCGCCGCGCCGGAGACCGCGGTGTTGATCGTCCGCGCCCCCTGCGAGCCGCCGAAGACCAGCAGGGTCGGGGCGTCGGGGGCCAAGCCGAAGTACTCCCGCGCCCGCGCGCGCAGCGCGGCCCGGTCCAGGTTGATGATCGACTCGCGCAGCGGGATGCCGACGACCTCGGCGTTGGGCAGGCCGGTGTCGGGGGTGGCGACCGCGACCCTGGTCGCGAAGCGGGCGCCGACCTTGTTGGCCAGGCCGACCTTCGCGTTCGAGTCGTGCACCACGATCGGCAGCCTGCCGCGGGCGGCGAGGTAGGCGGGAAGGGCGACGTAGCCGCCGAAGCCGACCACGACGTCCGCGCCGACCCGGTCGAGCACGTCGCGGGTGGTCTTCACGGCAGCGCGGACCTTGAGCGGGAGCTTGAACAGGTCGACGTTCGGCTTACGCGGCATGGGGACCGGCGGGATCATCTCCAGCGGATAGCCGCGGGCGGGGACGATGGTCTTCTCCAGACCGCGCTCCGTCCCGAGCGCGACCACGCGGGCGTCCGGGCGCAGCCGCATGACCGCGTCGGCGAGCGCCAGGGCGGGCTCGATGTGCCCCGCCGTGCCACCCCCCGCGATGACCACGCACGGACCCTGGCGGGTCGCCTCACTCCGACCGGTGGGACCAACGGTCAACGACGTCCTCCTTTAGCGGACCGCGGATTCCCGCGGCTTGCCTTCTGTCGGGCCAGGGGCGCACCACCACCTGCCCGTCCGTATCCGTTTCGCTCCGGCGCGCGCCTGCGATGCTCCGCCTGCTGCACGCCCCGCCGCTGCGAGAGCCCGGTCGGCCGGTCCGCGCCCCTGGGCGGGGCGGTCGGCCGGGCGGGCTTGCGCTTCTTCGGCGGCTTGTACGGGTCGGGGGCGGGCAGGCGCATGAGCCTGCCGAACCGACCCGGACCCTGTGAGCGTAGTGCCGACACCGCTTCGGGCTCATGCCGCGCGCAGTTGGCGAGGATGCCGAAGACGAGCATGGTCACCACGACCGAGGTGCCGCCGGACGAGATGAGCGGCAGCGTGATGCCGGTGACCGGCAGCAACCCGACCACGTAGCCGATGTTGATGGCCGCCTGCGCTACCAGCCAGACGGTAAGCGTGGCGGCCACCATCCGGATCCACGGGTCGATGTTGCGGGTCGCGATCCGCATGCCGACCACCGCGAGCATCGCGAACAGCCCCAGCACCAGGCCACAGCCGAGGAAGCCGAGTTCGTCGCCGATGAGGGCGAAGATGAAGTCGTTGTGCACGTTGGGCAGGAAGTTCCATTTGGACGGCCCCTGCCCGAGGCCCCGGCCGAACAGCCCGCCGTCGGCGAGCGCGAGTTGCGCTTGCAGCGCCTGGTAGCTCTTGCCGCTCAGGTCGTCTTCCGGGTTGAGGAAGCTCAGCACCCGGTCGAGCCGGTACTGCGTGCCGACCGCGAGGAGGGCGACGCCCGCGAGGCCGCCGAGGGCGAGCGCGCCGAACAGGCGCAGCGGGGCGCCCGCGAACCACAGCAGCGCGATGAGCACCACGCCGAGGGTGATCGTGCCGCCGAGGTCGGGCTGGAGCATGACCAGCGCGAACATCACCAGGGCGGCGGGCACGACCGGGACCAGCAGGTGCCGGTACCGGTGCAGCACGGCCCGCTTGACCACCAGCACGTGCGCGCCCCACAGCGCCAGCGCGAGCTTGCAGACCTCGACCGGCTGGAAGGAGATGGGCCCGAACTTGAACCAGCTCTGCGTGCCGTTGAGCTCCGCGCCGAGCGGTGTGAGGACCACGGCCAGCATAACCAGGCTGATGACGAGCGCCGCCGGGCTGAAGGCGCGGATGCGCGCCAACGGCATCCTTAGCGCTATCCAGAACAAGACAGCGCCGACCAACACGTACAAGAGCTGCTTCTTGAACACGGTGTAGAGGCCCGAGCCCGGGGTGTTGAACGACACCACCGAGGACGCGGAAAGCACCATGACCAGACCGAGCACCGTGAGCAGGCTGAACACGGCCAGCACGAGGTGGAACGACGCCAGCGGCCTACCCAGCCACGCGGTAAGCGCGACCCGGAACGCGACAAGCCTGCCCGCGACCCGCACAACGCGGCGCGGGCGCTCCGGGACGGGCCGGGCGGCCAGCTCGGGCGCGGCCATCACCGCGCCCCGGCGTCGCCGTCGTCCTGCTGGGCGCGCCGGTGGACGGCGGCGGTGAACGCATCGCCGCGGTGGGCGTAGCCGCGGTACATGTCCAAGGAAGCCGCCGCGGGCGCGAGCAGCACGACATCACCGGGCCGTGCCAGGGCGCCCGCCGCGCGAACCGCTGCGATCATGGGCTCATCGTCTCCCGGGGCCACCCGCTCGACGGGGACATCCGGGGCGTGTCGCGCCAGCGACGCCTGGATCACCTCGGCGTCGGCGCCCAGCACCACCACCCCGCGCAGCCGCCCGGCCACCTCGGCGACCAGGCCGTCCACCGTGGCGCCCTTGAGCTGCCCGCCCGCGATCCAGACCACCGACTCGAACGCGCGCAGCGAGCCCGCCGCCGCGTGCGGGTTGGTCGCCTTGGAGTCGTTGACGTAGCGCACGCCGTCGACCTCGCCGACCGGGACCGCGCGGTGCGCGCCCGGCTCGAAGGCGAGCAGGCCCGCCTTGACCGCCTCCGGAGAAACGCCGTAAGAGCGCGCTAGAGCGGCGGCGGCAAGCGCGTTGGCCACGTTGTGCGGGCCAGCCGGGCGGACGTCGGCGAGCGTGGCCAGTTCCACGGCTGTGGTGGCCGGGTCGGCCACGAAGGCGCGGTCGATCAGCAGGTCTTCCACCACGCCCAGTTCCCCCGGCCGCGGGGTGTCGAGCCGGAATCCGACGCGCGTGCCGTCGTGCTCCCCCGCCAAGCGGCTGGACCACTCGTCGGCGACGTTGCTGACAACGAACTTCGCGCCCGTGTACGCGGTGCCCTTGACCCGCGCGTACTCAGCGAGCGAGCCGTGCCAGTCCAGGTGGTCTTCCGCGACGTTGAGCACCACCGCGGCGTGCGCGCGCAGCGAGGACTGCCAGTGGAGCTGGAAGCTGGACAGCTCGACGGCGAGCACCTCGGGGTTGGTCATAAGCGCGTCGACCACCGGGAGGCCCACGTTGCCGCAAGCCACCGCCCGCGCGCCGTGCGCGGTGAGCATCGCCGCCAACATCCCGACGGTCGTCGTCTTGCCGTTGGTGCCGGTGACGACCAGCCAGGCGGGCGGCGCGGGCAGCCGCTCGGACATCCGCCAGGCCAGCTCGACCTCGCCGATCACTGGCACGCCCGCCGCGGCGGCGGCCACGAGCAGGGGGCTGCTCGGCCGCCACCCCGGACTGGTGACGACCAGGTCCGTGCCGGGCGGGGGCTCGGTCAGACCGGGCGTCAGGTAAGCGCCGGTATCCGCCAGCTCGGCAAGTCGGTCCGCGTCGGCGTCCGTCACGGTTACCGACGCGCCCATAGCGACCAGAGCCGCCGCTACCGATCGACCGGTAACCCCGGCGCCCGCGACCAGCACGGAGCGCCCGGTGACCAGCCCCGGGAACACCTCGGTCACACGCCGCCGCCTCCCGCCAGCCAGTCGGTGTAGAACAGGCCGAGGCCGAACATCGCGCACACGCCCGCGAGCAGCCAGAACCGGATGATCACCGTGGTCTCCGCCCACCCGGCGAGCTCGAAGTGGTGGTGGAACGGCGCCATCCGGAACAGCCGCCGCCGGGTCGTGCGGAAGACCGCGATCTGCAGCACCACCGACACCATCTCGACCACGAACAGGCCGCTGATCACGATCATCAGCAGCTCGGTGCGGGTGGTCATCGACAGGCCCGCGACCAGGCCGCCGAGCGCGAGCGAGCCGGTGTCGCCCATGAAGATCTTCGCGGGCGCGGCGTTCCACCACAGGAAGCCGATGCACGCGCCCATCGACGCCGCCGCGACGACCGCGAGGTCCAGCGGGTCGCGCACGTCGAAGCACGCCGCCTCGGTCACCCGCGAGCAGTCGTGGCTGAACTGCCAGAACGCGATCACCACGTAGGTGCCCAGGACCATCGCCGACGAGCCGCCAGCGAGGCCGTCGAGGCCGTCGGTGAAGTTCACCGCGTTGGACCACGCCGACACCGCGAGGTAGCAGAAGACGATGAAGCCGATGCCGCCGAAGGAGACGATGGCGATGTCGCGCACGAAGGACAGGTGGTCCGACGCCGGGGTCAGCAGCCGCTCATCGGGAAAGCGGAGAGCCAGGATGGCGAAGGCGATCGCGACGACGAGCTGCCCGACCATCTTCGCGGTCTTGTTCAGGCCCAGGTTGCGCTGCTTGCGGATCTTGATGAAGTCGTCGAGGAAGCCGACCAGGCCCAGGCCGGTGGCCAGCATCAGGACCAGCAGGCCAGACGCCGTCGGCGCCTCCCCGGCCGGGGTGGACATGGCGTTGACGATGTGCGACGTGCCGTAGCCAGCCCACATCGCGACGATGATCGCCACGCCACCCATCGTCGGGGTGCCGCGCTTGCTCTTGTGGCCCTCGGGGCCCTCTTCGCGGATCTCCTGCCCGAAGCCCTGCCGGGAGAACACCCGGATCAGGTACGGGGTCAGCAGGATGGACACGACCATGGCGACCGCCGCGGCGATCAGGATGCTCTTCACTGGGCATCCTCCGCGAGCAGCGCCTCGGCGACCCGCCACAGGGCGGCTGCCTTCGACGCCTTCACGAGCACGACGTCACCCGGCGCCAGTTCGGCGCGCAACAGCGCCACCGCGGCATCGACGTCCGGCACCAGCACCGACTCCTCTCCCCACGAGCCCTCCAGGCTCGCCCCCTGGTGCATGGCCCGGGCCTGCTCGCCCACCACCACCAAGCGGTTGATGTCCAGTCGAACCGCGAGCCTGCCGATCTCGTCGTGCGCTTGCACCGCCGAGTCGCCCAACTCGCCCATTACCCCGAGGACGGCCCAGGACCGGCGCCGGTTGCCTGTGCGCGCCATCGTCGCCAAGGTCTTGAGCGCGGCGCGGACCGATTCGGGGTTGGCGTTGTAGGAGTCGTTGACCACCGTGACGCCGTCCGGCCTGGTGATCACCTCCATGCGGCGCGCGGAGACGCGCTGCGCGCCAGAAAGCCGGTCGGCGACCTCTTGCGGAGTCGCGCCCAGTTCCAAGGCCACCGCGGCGGCGGTAAGCGCGTTGCCCACGTGGTGCGCGCCGTGCAGAGCCAGGCTCACCTTGGCCTGCCCCTGGTCCGTGACGAGCCGGAAGCTCGCGCGGGCCTGCTCATCGAGGGTGATGCCGGTCGCCCGCACGTGCGCGGCCTCGGCCTCCCCGACCAGCACGACCCTGGCCCTGGTGCGCTCGGCCATGGCCGCGACCAGCGGATCGTCGGCGTTGAGGATGGCCACGCCGTCGGCGGGCAGCTTCTCGACCAGCTCGCCCTTGGTCCGGGCGATGTCCTCCCGGGAGCCGAACTCGCCGAGGTGGGCGCTGCCCACGTTGAGGACGGCGCCGATCCGCGGCGGCGCGGTCTCGCACAGCGCGGCGATGTGGCCGGGTCCGCGCGCGGACAGCTCCAGCACCAGGTGGCTGGTGCCCGCGTCGGCGCGCAGCGCGGTCCACGGGTGGCCGAGCTCGTTGTTGAACGACCCGGGCGGGGCGACGGTCGGGCCCATCGGGGTCAGCAGTTGCGCGATGAGGTCTTTGGTGGAGGTCTTACCCGAAGAACCGGTGATCCCGACGACGACAAGACCGCTCTCGGTAAGCCGGTCTACCACCGCGCGGGCAAGCGCGGCCAAGCCCGCCAAGACAGCGGCGCCCGACCCGTCCTTGTCCGCGGTGAGCGCGTAAGCCCGGCTGTTCGCCTGGGACACCGGCGGGACGATCACGGCGGGCGCGTCGACCTCGCGGGCGGCCAGCACCGCGACCGCGCCCGCCTCGACGGCCCGGCCCGCGAAGTCGTGCCCGTCGACCTTCTCGCCGGGCATCGCCACGAACAGCCCGCCCGGGCCTACCCGGCGCGAGTCGAACTCGACGCCACCGGTCACCACCTCGGCCGGGTCGGCCCGGTGGAGCCTGCCGCCGACGGCGTCGGCGATTTCCTGCAAAGTCAGCGGGATCATTCGGTCACCGTGCCCAGTCGCTCGCGGATCGCGGCCTCCAGTTCGTCGCGGTCGGAGAACGGGTGCACGACACCGGCGATCTCCTGCCCGGTCTCGTGTCCCTTGCCCGCGACGACGACGACATCGCCGGTCGTCGCGCGCGCCACCGCCGCGGCGATGGCCTGCCTTCGGTCGCCGATGTCGACCACCTCGCCTCGCTCGGAGAGCGGAACGTCCCGTGCCCCGGCGAGCATCGCGGCCCGGATTTGGGCCGGGTCCTCACTCCGGGGATTGTCGTCGGTGACCACCAGCAGGTCGCTGCGGCGCGCCGCCGCCGCGCCCATCAGGGGGCGTTTCGCCACGTCGCGGTCGCCGCCGCAGCCGAGCACGACGATGAGCTTGCCGTCGGTGCGCGCGCGCATGGCGTCCAGCGCGACCGCGACGGCCTCGGGCTTGTGCGAGTAGTCGACGACGGCGGTGAAGTCCTGGCCGAGGGCGACCCGCTCCATCCGGCCGGGCACCTGCACGCTCGCCAGGCCGCGTGCGATGGCCTCGGCGGGCACCTGGGCCGCGGTCAGGATCGCGGCGGCCACGAGCGCGTTGGCGACGTTGAACGTCCCCGGCATCGGCAGCGTCACCGGCAGGCTCTCGCCCTCGGGGGTGCGCATGACGAACGACTGCTCGCCCGCGAGCGAGACGCGCAGGTCTCCGGCCGTCCAGTCCGCGTCCCCGATCGTGGACACGGTGATGGTCTGCGGCGTGACCAGCCTGCGGCCCCACTCGCCGTCGACGCAGACGACCTCGGTGGTGGAGCGGCCGTCGAACAGCAGCGCCTTCGCCTGGAAGTAGTCCTCCATGTCCCGGTGGAAGTCGAGGTGGTCCTGGGACAGGTTCGTGAACGCGCCGACGGCGAACCGGGTCCCGGCGACCCGGCCGAGGCTCAGCGCGTGGCTGGAGACCTCCATCGGCACGTGCGTGACGCCGCGCTCCACCATCACCGCGAACAGCGCCTGCAGGTCGGGCGCCTCCGGGGTGGTCAGCGCGCTGGCGAGCCGCTGGCCCGCGATCCGCGTCTCGATCGTGCCGACCAGCCCGGTCGTGCGGCCCGCCGCGGCGAGGCCCGCCTCGACCATGTAACTGGTCGTGGTCTTGCCGGACGTGCCGGTCACCCCAAGGACGGACAGGGTCAGCGACGGCTCCCCGTAGATCCACGCGGCGACGGAGCCGAGCACGGCGCGCGGGTCCGGGTGCACGAGCACCGGCAGTCCCGCGTCGCGGACCGCGGGCCGCGCGGCGCCCGCCTCGTCGGTGAGCACGGCGGCGGCGCCCGCGGCGACGGCCTGGCGCGCGAAATCGGCCCCGTGCGCGCGAGCGCCGGGGAGGGCGGCGAAAAGGTCTCCTGGGAGGACATGCTGCGCGCGCAGCGTCACACCTGTGACGGCCACATCGGACACCGAGGCGTCGCGCGGGACGTCACCGCCCCCGGCCGCGATCGGCCGCGCGTCCGCGCGCGCGACGAGGGTGGCGAGCGGAACGGGCTTGGTCCGGGAGGGGCGAGGCGGCGCTGTGACAGCCTTGCCTTCGAGCTTGGCGGGCACGACGCGGAAGGCTACCTGCGCACGGAGGGCGACTATCCAGCCCCTCGATCACACCAGCGCACCCGAATGAGGTAAGTGTGCCGAGAGTGACAAAAAGTCACCCAGTCGCGGTGCCCGGCGACACGTTTGGGTTGTTCCCGTTTTCGCACTTCACAATGCCCGCCAGGCCGGTATTGTCGAACATATGTTCACCTCATTCGCCACCCCGGCCCAGCGCCTCGGCGCCCGCCTCCTCCGCACGCGTCGCCGACATCGCGGACACGAGCCCCATTCGGATCCGCCCACTGTCCTGATCGGACGGTCAGGGCACGACCAGCGGGACGATCGGCGTGGGTTCCTTCGACAGCGGCAGGTTGTAGCGCTGCGCGATGAAGGAGGCCACGTCGTGGAAGAACGGCGCGGCGGAGTGACCGTCCGGAGTGGAGTAGGTCGGAGTGTCGTAGACCATGCCGACCACGAAGCGCGGGTTGTCCGCGGGCAGGATGCCCGCGAAGGTGATCCAGTACTTCGAGTTGCTGTAGCGGCCCGCGGCCGGGTCGAACTGCTGCGCTGTGCCGGTCTTGCCCGAGATCTGATAGCCGGTCAGGGCCGCGGCTGGCGCGGTGCCCGAGTTCTGGTTCGGCGCCTTCTGGGTCACCGCCCGGAGCATCTCGCGGGTCGTGCGGGCGGTCTCCGGGCTGACGACACGGACAGACTCCGGCCGGGGCTCCTCGATGCGCGTCCCGTCCGGGGCGATCTTGGCCTTGACGATGCGCGGCGGCACACGGACCCCGTCGTTGGCGATCGTCTGGTACATGCCCGCCATCTGCAGCACCGTCATGGACAGGCCCTGGCCGATGGGCAGGTTGCCATAGGTGCTGCCCGACCACTGGCTCTGGGGCAGCACCTTGCCCGGGCTCTCGCCGGGCAGGCCGATCCCGGTGCGCTTGCCGATGCCCAGCTTCCCCAGCATGTCGGCGAACCGCTCGGGCCGCACCTGGTTGGCGATCATCAGCGTGCCGACGTTGGACGACTTGGCGAACACCCCGGTGGTGGTCATGTTCAGCGTCCCGTGGTCCCAGGCGTCGCCGACCACCCGGTCGGCGACCTTGATCGAGCCGGGCACGGCGTGGACGGCGTCCGGCGTGGTCACCCCGTACTCCAGGGCGGCCATGGCGGTCACGACCTTGTTCACCGACCCGGGCTCGAACGGCGTGGTGACCGCCGGGTCCGCCATCAGGTTCGGATCACGGCCACCCGGCGTCGACGGGTCGAACGTCTTGTCGTTCGCCAGCGCGTAAACCTCGCCGGTCTTGGCGTCCATCACGACCACGCTCGCGCTCTTGGCGCCACTGCGCTGCGCGTACTCGGCCGCCTTCTGCTGCACGAAGAATTGCAGGTCCGCGTCGATGGTCAACTCGATGTCCTTGCCGTCGACCGCGGGCTGCAGGTCGCGCTCGGTGCCCGGGATGATGACGTCCGCGCCCTCCTCGGTCTCCACCATCTGGCTGCCCGGCGTGCCGGACAGGTCGTTGTCGCGCAGCATCTCCAGCCCGACGAGACCGTGCAGGTTGTGCTTCTGGTGGTCTTTGTCCTCCATGCGCCAGTTGGCGAACCCGACCACGTTGGCGGCCAACGTCCCGCCGGGATACTCGCGCACGGCGCGATACTCCACGTTCAACTGCGGGAACTCTTCCTTGAGCTGCCGCGCGGCCGCGGGCTCGGCGGTGGTGGTCAGGTAGACGAACGCGTCGTCCGACCGCAGCTTCGCCAGCAGGTCCTCTTCGGACACCTGCGGCCCAAGCAGCTCCCGCATCCGCCGGGCGATGGCAGCGGTCTCCTCCTCGAACGACACCGGCTCGTCGGGGTGCTTCCGGTTGAACTCGGCGATCTGCTTGCGCTCCATGTTGGGTTGGAAAGCCAGTGCGCGCGCCTCGACGCTGAACGCCAACTCCACCCCGTTGCGGTCCAGGATCGATCCCCGCGTCGCCGGAATCGGAATCTTCTGCACCCGCTGCCGCTCGGCCCGCGACGCGAGAGCCTCCGCCTCAAACCCCTGAACCTGCACCAACTTCAACCCGGCGGCCACCAGCGACGCGATCAACAGAAACCGCACCACCACAACCCGCACCCGGTGATCGGTCCCCGCGGCCCGCTTGGTCACCCGCCGCATCCGCCCAGGCGCGGGCGACCGCCGCTGACCGCCACCGCCCCCACCGCTGCCTCTACCGCCACCACCGGCTTTCCCACCGCCACCAGGCCAGCCACGCGCTCCCACCGGCCCCCGCTGACCACCACCCCCTCGTGGGGTTCCCCCATGCCCTACCGCCCCAGCCCGCACCGCCCCACGTCCGGAGGCTCCAGCACTCCCCTGAACCGCGCGCCCGTGCCCACCTCCGCGCTGCCCACCGCCGCCTTGCCGACTGCTGCCTTGTCCCCCGCCAGCACCTTGCCCACCGCCGCCTTGCCCACTGCCGTGCCACCCACCGCCGCCTTGCCCAGCCCCACGCACGTGTCCACCCTGCCCTTGCCCACCGCCGGACCCTCGCCCATCACTGCCCTGCCCATCACTGCCCTGCCCACCGCCGCCCCGTCCACCGCCGCGCTGCCCAGCCCCAGTTCCGTGCCCAGTTCCGTGCCCACGCCCAGCCCCGTGCCGACCATGCTCATGTGCGCGTCGCCCCGTCACACCAAGCTCCTCAATCCCGTGTGCGGGCGCCCCTTGGGCCACACCGCCGCCCTCGCCCGCAACCCCGTGCCCCTCATCGACCACACCGCGCGTCTCCGCCCCAAGCCCACGCCCTTGATGGCCCTGGCCACCCTCGACTACGCCACGTCCCTCAGCCGCACGCCCAATGTCTCCTTGGTCGGCACCGCGATCGCGCTCATCGCCGGTGTAACCGCCGCCATACGCTTGGCCGCCAACGCGCTCGTCGCCCCCGCCACCCTGCTGGGGCGGAGCATCTCGGGCAGCCGCCCTGCCCCTCCCCCGCGCCTCGCGCCCCCCATTCCCACCGGACTCGGGCACTCCATCCCCCTCGGCCCCCGCACGCCCCTCAACACCCAAGCGACCCGCACGCCCCAACGCACGGTGCCCCCCAGCCACACCGTCCGACATGCGATCCGCACTGTCCCGCCGACCACCCGAACTAGCCACACCGCCACGCCGACCACCCGAACTAGCCACACCGCCACGCCGACCACCCGAACCAGCCACACCGCCACGCCGACCACCCGAACCAGCCGCACCATCCCGCCGACCGTCCGAACCGCCACGCGAACCAGCCACACTGTCCCGCCAACCACCCGAACCAGCCGCACCATCCCGCCGACCGGCCGAACCAGCCGCACCGTCCTGCCGACCATCCGAACCGCCGCCCGAACCAGCCGCACCGTTCCGCCAACCATCCGGACCCCCACGCGAACCAGCCACACCGTCCGGACCGCCACCCGAAATAGCCGCACTGTCCCGCTGGCGATCCGCACCGTCCCGCCCACTAGCCGCACTGTCTGGCCAGCGATCCGGACCATTCCGCCAATCGTCTGGTTCGCCCTGCCTTCTGCCCTGCTGGTCCCGGTAGTCCCCGGACATCAGCCACCTCCTCCCGGAAGCCGACGCCCACAAGCAGCGAAATCAACCCATCTCGCCAGCGCACCACGTACGCCAGTCCGCCGCCCCACCACGGCCACGCACGCCGCACCCGTCCCAGCGCCCACCGCCAAAGCCGAACGCGCCGATGCCCCGTGTGCCGCCATGCCCGCCACCGCGGCCACGCTCTGGAAAGCGCCATCGACCCGAGAGCCGCATACCGCGCCAGCGCTTCCCCCCGACCCAACCACCCGGCCGGGTGCCGGCTGCCCGACCGCGGCACCCCGCGCGGCAGCGCGGGCGTCACCGGCAGGGCGGCAGTCCCTCGACCCCGGAACAGGTGCGGCTGGCAAGGGCGCGGAGCCGGGTTCACGACCGAAGCGCGCGGCTGCCGGCGCCTGCTGGCTTCGGCAGTCGAACCGGCGGTACTCCAACCGCCTTCCGCTTCCCTGCCCAGGTGCCAAGCGGGGCAGGCGCGAAGCCATGCCCCGCGTCTGCCCCTGCAACGAACGGCCTGGCATCAGCCGCCTCCTCCAGGGGGCGTCTGCGTACCCGCCTCCGCCTGTCCGGCGGGCGGTTGGGTGCCTGAGTCCGCGTTCTGGGCCGGACCCTGATCCGAGGGCTGCGACTGGTCCGCCGGGGGTTGGCCGGAGGACGGCTGGGCAGCGGCGTTCGGCGGCGGGGTGGTCACCGGTTTGGCGTCGCCGACCACCGCCACGGTGCCGTCGGGGTTCACCACGAGCCACGAGGGGTCGCCCGCGGGGACCATGCCGAGGGCACGGGCGCGGTCGGCCAGTGCCGAGGGGGACTCCTGCTTGGTCACCTCGCGCTGGAGTTGGGCGGCTTGTTCGGACAGGCGGGTGGCCTCCTGCTTGGCCGCTTCGAGGCGGTAGGAGTCGGCGATGGCCTGTGTGGTCAGCCACAGGGTGGCCACGACACCCACGACCAGGAGGGCGATGATCAGGACCACGAACGAGGCGCGGCCGGAGGTGGCCTCGTCCGCCTGGACCGCGGGGGCGGTGTGCGAGCGGGTGGCGCCGCGGCCCTCGCGCTGGGCGCGGCGGGCGTAGGCGCGCTCGGCGGCGGGCGTGCGGGGGCGGCCCGCGGTGCGGTCGGCGCGGGTGGGCTTGGTCGGGGCGGCGACCGAGTCGGTGTCGGCGGTGCGCGTCCGGCGGGTGTGGTCCGGGGTGCGCTCGGGTGCGCGGCGGCTGCCTCGCGTGCTGCGCGTCGGCGCGGTCATGATGCCTCCCGGATGCGTTCGGCGGCGCGCAGTCGGACCGACTGGGCGCGGGGGTTGTGGGCGATCTCCTGCTCGTCGGCGAGTTCGGCGCCTCGGGTGAGCAGTCGCAGATGCGGGCCGTGGCCGGGGAGTTCCACCGGCAGGCCCGGCGGGGTCGTCGACTTGGCGAGGTCGGCGAACGCGCGCTTGACGATGCGGTCCTCCAGCGACTGGTAGGCCTCCACGACGATCCGGCCGCCGACGCGCAGAGCGTCGAGGGCGGCCGGGATGGCGCGGCGCAAGACGTCGAGTTCGGCGTTCACCTCGATGCGCAGGGCCTGGAAGGTGCGCTTCGCCGGGTGGCCGCCAGTGCGCCTGCTCGCGGCGGGAACCGCGTCGTACAACAGCTCCACGAGGCGGGCGCTGGTGGTGAACGGCTCCTTGTCGCGGGCGGCGACCACCGCCTTGGCGATCCGGGGCGCGAACCGCTCCTCGCCGTAGTCGCGCAGGACGCGGATCAGGTCGGCGGCCGAGTAGGTGTTGAGGACGTCGGCGGCGGTCAGGCCCCCGGTGGGGTCCATCCGCATGTCCAATGGGGAGTCCCGCGAATAGGCGAAACCGCGTTCGGGCACGTCGAGCTGCATCGAGGACACGCCGAGGTCGAACAGCACGCCGTCCACACGCGACAGTCCCAGGTCGGACAGGGCGTCGGGGAGTCCGTCATAGACAGTGTGCACGAGGTGGACGCGGTCGCCGTGGCGGGCGAGGCGGTCACGGGAACGGGCCAGCGCGTTCGGGTCGCGGTCCAGGCCGACGAGGGTGAGCTGGGGGTGCGCCGACAACAGGGCGTCGGCGTGGCCGCCGAGGCCAAGGGTGGCGTCGACCAGGACAGCGGGGTGTCCGGCCAGGGCGGGCTCGAACAGGTCGAGGATGCGGTCCACCAGAACCGGCTCGTGCCGTGGCTGCTCCGTCATCACCCGCCCACCCCTCTCGACCAAATCCGGCCGGATGGCCGGATGCCGCCAGGTCCCCGCCCGCTCGTCGAACCTGGCACCGGGGAAGGTGCGCCAGGGCCGAAAGCGAGCGGACCGAGGCCTCGCGGCACCCGTGTCCCTCCTGTTCCCACACTCAGAACACGCCGGGCAGGACCTCCTCCCGAGCCTGGGAATAGCTGTCCTCGTGCTCGTCCAGGTAGGCCTGCCACGCCTGCGCGTCCCAGATCTCCAGCCTGGTGATCGCGCCGATGACCACGCACTCCTTGGTCAGCCCCGCGTACTTGCGAAGCTCCGGCGCGACCGCGATGCGCCCCTGCCCGTCGGGTCGCTGCTCGTCGGTTCCGGCGAACAGGTACCGCTGGTAGGCGCGAACCGCTTCGTTCGTGAGAGGTGCCGCGGCGACCTTGCGCGCCATCTCCTCGAACTCCGCGCGCGGGAACACGTAGAGGCAGTGATCCTGACCCTTCGTGACCATCAGTCCACCCGCGAGCGCTTCCCGGAACTTGGCAGGCAGCGTCAGCCGCCCTTTGTCGTCAAGCTTGGGGGTGTGCGTGCCGAGAAACATCGGACACCCACCTCCCCACCGAACCAGTCGGATCGGCCGTGAGGCCCCCTGCTGCCCCACTTGGCGCCACAGTACCCCACTTTTCACCACAGTCAACGCGAAACGAGCGCGTCTCGAACTCGAAGGTGGGACGTTTTCCCAGCTAGAAGGCCATTCATCTGGGTGGGGGGCGGTGGGGGCGTAACCGCGGCGGAACCGGCGGCAGCCCCGCGCGAGGGCGTCGAAACGTCCGGTTTCACCCCCGTGAGGGGTCTCGAACCCGCACGTCACGGCCAATAGTGGGGACGAGTGGGGCATCCGGGAGCGGCGCGGTGGGGCGGAGTGGGGAGCACCGGCCCGCACCCGAACGGGATCCCCTCGTCCGGTGTGGTCCGCCTACTCACAGTGACTTTGCGGCTCTCTCAATGCGGCCGAGCGGCGCAGCCCCCGGCGGGGTTCAGCCGAGCCCCTACGGCCGACCGAACCGGTCGAGGACCGGCGAACGGACCACGACGCACGGAGCCACGGCGGCCTGTGGATAACTCGCACCGGCCTCCGTTGCCCCGGCCTATCCTGGCAAGATCGGCAGCGATGACCGGCGATCGCCGGGGTTGGGTTGGAACATTGGGTACTTCGCCCTGGTTTGACACACTTCATGGCAGGCTGTCTCGGCCACGGGACGTGGTCGGCGACGTCGAACGCGCCGATCCTGGCCGCACCCCGACCGGGTGCCGACAGGCCTGGACAGCCGCCGAGACTCACCAGGAGGTCGCGTGACGTCGAGTACTCCGCCAACCGCTCTGCCGGGCAACCCCTACGGAGCACCAGGCGGCGAGCCGTTCACCGGCCACAACTCCACCGGTCCCTTCCCCACGGGCGACGGCAGGCCGCCGCAGGCCCAGCAGCACCACTCCCCGCCGCAGCCACAACCACCACAGTCCCCGCAGCAACAACAGCCGCAGTGGCCGGGAGCGGGCAAGCTCGACGAGCTGCACGCCACCGCGCAGCGGATCGCGGCGAACGTGGAGCGGGTGCTGGTCGGCAAGCCCGAGGTGGTGCGCATCGCGCTGGTCACCCTGCTCGCCGAGGGCCACCTGCTGGTCGAGGACGTGCCCGGCGTCGGGAAGACCTCCCTGGCCAAGGCGCTCGCCCGGTCCATCGACTGCTCGGTCAGCCGCATCCAGTTCACCCCGGACCTGCTGCCCAGCGACGTCACCGGGGTGTCGATCTTCAACCGGCAGACCAACGAGTTCGAGTTCCGCCCCGGCCCGGTGTTCGCGAACATCGTCGTCGGCGACGAGATCAACCGCGCCTCCCCCAAGACGCAGTCCGCGCTGCTGGAGTGCATGGAGGAGCACCAGGTCACGGTCGACTCCAACACCTACGACCTGCAGTCGCCGTTCATGGTGATCGCCACGCAGAACCCGATCGAGATGGAGGGCACCTACGCCCTGCCCGAGGCGCAGCGCGACCGGTTCACCGCGCGCGTGTCGATCGGCTATCCGGACCCGCAGGCCGAGTTGGCCATGGTGGACGAGCACGCGGGCCACGACGTGTTCAAGACGCTGCGGCCGGTGTCGGACGCCGACCAGGTGCGCGGCCTTATAGAGACAGTGCGGTCCGTGCAGATCGCGCAGGAGGTCCGCCGCTACGCGGTCGAGGTGGTCTCGGCCACTCGACGGCTTTCCGAGATTCGGATAGGGGCCTCGCCGCGCTCGACGCTGCACCTGGTGCGCGCGGCGCGGGCGCAGGCCGCCCTGTCCGGACGCGACTACGTGGTGCCCGACGACCTGCACGTGGTGGCGGTTCCGGTGCTGGCCCACCGGCTCGTGCTCACCCCGGAGGCGCAGGCCGCGCGCCGCTCCCCCGCCGAGCTGATCCGCGGGCTCATCCAGCGGGTGCCGGTGCCGCAGGCGGCGCCCGACCTGGGCGCGCCGTGGGCCGGGGCGCGCGGGCACTAGCGGCGAAGGGGGGATGGAGACGCGATGCGGGGAGCACTGTCGGGGCTGACCACTCGGGGCCGGTGCCTGCTGGCGGCCGGGCTGGCGGCCGCGCTGTGCTCGATCGTGCTCAACGAGCGCGACCTGCTGCGCGTGTCCGTGTTCGTGGTGGCGCTGCCGCTGCTGGTGTGCTTCCTCACCGCGATGACCCGGGTCGGTCTGCACGCCCAGCGGCACATCTCGCCCTGGCGGGTGCCCGTCGGCGGGCGCGCCGAGGTGGTGCTGTCGGTCCGCAGCACCGGCAGGCTGCCCACGGTGGGGCTGCTCGTCTCCGACGGCGTTCCCTATGCGCTCGGCGGTAAGCCGAGGTTCCTGATCGACCACCTCCCCCGGCACGGCGGCACGCGGCTGCACTACACGGTGCAGCCGATGCTGCGCGGCATCCAGCAGATCGGCCCGCTCAAGGCCACCGTGACCGACCCGTTCGGCCTGGCCGAGTTCGAGCGCGAGCTCGCGCACACGTCCCGCCTCGTCGTGGTCCCCCGGGTGGTCGCGCTGTCCGGGGTCCCGGGCGGGTCGGGCCTGGGGTCCGGCGACGACGGCTCGGTCCGGCTCAACGCGGGCCAGGGCGAAGACGACGCCGTGGTCCGGCCGTACCGGCAGGGCGACGACCTGCGCAAGGTGCACTGGCGGTCCACGGCCAAGCGCGACGAGATGATGGTGCGGGTCGAGGAAAGCCCCTGGCGCGGCGGCACCACCGTCCTGCTCGACCGGCGCGTCTACGGCCATCGCGGCTCGGGGGCGAACTCCAGCCTGGAGTGGGCGGTCTCCTTCGCCGCGAGCGTCTGCGTGCAGCTGCACCGCCACGGCCACCCGATCCGGCTGGTCACCGAGACCGGCGGCGTCCTGGTCAACGACTCCGGCGACGCGGGCCACAGCGACAACGCGATGCTCGACGCGCTCGCCGCCCTGCAACCGGTGCACCAGCGCGACATCGCGTGCCCGGCCGATCCCGGGCACGGCCAGGAGCTGATCGCCGTCCTCGGCGCGGCGACCCCGGAGTCGCTCGGCCAGCTCATCCGCTACCGCACCCGGGGCGCGCGCAGCCTGGCCGTCCTGCTCGACACCCCGGCCTGGGGGCAGGGCGACGGCCCGGACATCGACCCGAGGCCAGCGGCCACCCTGCTCAGCGGCGCGGGCTGGGGCGTCACGATCGCGCGCCCGGACGTGTCGATGACCCGGGTCTGGGGCAGTGTCTGCCGCACCGGCTTCACCCGGGGCGACGCGATGATCGCGGGGACCGGGCCATGACCAAGCGATCGTGGAGACGCGGGCCCCGCCCACAGCGCTCGGACGAGCACAGGCGGCCGCGAGTTCGTGCTGATCATGGGAGCCGGGTGGCGATGTCCCCTTCCCTCTGCGCCTCGGCCGGGAGGGCGGCCACGATCAGCGGCAACCGCGGGACGACCACAGGGGCGGCGGCGTGAGCGAGCAGACAGCGACCCCCCAGGCCCAGTGGTCGACCACGGTCACCCCGGTCGTCGCCGCCGCGACCACGCTCTGCGCGTCGACGGCGCTGGCGGGCGTGATCGACGGCATGCGGTGGCTCGGGTACGCGGGCGTCGCCGTGATCGTGGTGGCCGCGGTCGGTCTCGGCCTGCGGGCAGTGCGGACGCCGACGCTCGTCGTCGGGCTGTCGCAGATGGTGGCCTTGCTGTGCCTGCTGGTCGCCCTGTTCACCAACAGCGGTGTCCTGGGGCTGCTTCCCGGCCCTGCGGCGATCGCCGACCTCGGCGACGTCTTACGCAGCTCCGTCGAGGCGGTGCGCGTGGGCGTGCCGCCGGTGCCCGCGTCCGCGCCGGTGCTGTGCCTGGTCGTGATCGCGATCGGGCTGGTGGCCGTGCTGGTCGACACGCTCGCGGTGGCCGCGGGCACCCCCGCCGCGTGCGGGCTGGTGCTGCTGTGCGTCTACGCGGTGCCCGCGTCGCTGGCCGACGACCTGCTGCCCTGGTGGTCGTTCGTGCTGGGGGCGAGTTCGTTCGCCGCGCTGCTGGCCGTCGACGGCACGCACCGCCACCAGCTGTGGCGCAACCGGCCGCAGCTGCCGAGCACCGGAACCGGGTTCGGGTCGCCGGTGGCGATGGTGTCCTCGGCGCTGGTGCTGGGGCTGCTCGCCGGTGGGCTGATCACCGGGATCGGCACGGTCGGGAGCCTGCCCGGCGGGTCCGGCGGCGGTGGCGGGGACGGCGGGCTGGCCCTCAAGCCGTTCACCGCGTTGCGCGGGATGCTCGACCAGGGCAGCAACGTCGAGCTGTTCCGGGTCCGCGGGCTGGGCAACGAGAGCCGCTACCTGCGCGCGATGACGCTGCCCCGCTACGACCGCAACGGCGGCTGGATCGCCGCGGACGCCCTGGCCGACGACATCGTCGCCAACGGCGACCTGCCGCCCGCCCCGGGCGACGACGGGGCCGGGACGATCACCCGCGTCGAGATCGAGCCGATCAACTCGCAAGACCTGTGGGTCCCCGTCTACGGCATCCCGCGCAGGCTGAGCGACGTGCCCGAGGGGCTGTTCTACGACCGCAGCGGCGGAATGGTCTACTCCCGCAATTCGCGGAAGCTGCCCAAGTACGTCGAGGACGCCGACCTGAGCCAGCCCACCGCGGCCGACCTGCGGGCCAGCGGCGCCGACTTCGGCGAGATCGACCCGGTCTACCTGGCCGCGGACGGCATCGACGCCCAGGTCGTGCGGCTGGCCGACGAGCTGACCCGGGACCGGCCGACGATGTTCGACAAGACGCTGGCGTTGCAGGAGTACTTCTCCCTCGCCAACGGCTTCCGCTACCAGACCCAGACCGGCGCCGCCAGCGACGAGGACGCGCTCAAGGAGTTCCTCTTCGGCGCCAAGGTCGGCTACTGCGAGCAGTACGCCTCGGCGATGGCGATCCTGGCCCGCGCGGCGGGCATCCCGGCGCGGGTCGCCATCGGGTACACGGCGGGCTTCGTGTCCGGCGACTACCGCTCCATCACCACCCAGGACGCGCACGCGTGGGTGGAGGTGTTCTTCCCCGACCAGGGCTGGGTCACCTTCGACCCGACGCCGCTGTCGGACGGCCGCGCCTACGAGCCGCCGTACGTGAGTTCCGACCCCAGCACGGACCCGTCGACGGGTGCGACCGAGGAGGAGGTCCCCACCGGGGCCAGCAGCAGCGCGGCCGCCCCGCGCGACGACCTGCCCGACCCCGAGGACCCGGCCGCGAACGCCCCCGCCCCGGCCGAGGGGGACGGTTCCTGGCCCTGGCAGGCGTGGACGGCCCTGGGACTGGCGCTGCTCGCCGCCCTGGCCGTCGTTGTCACCCGGTCCACCCGCGTGCGGTTCGGCATGGCGGGCGCGGCGGGGGTGGGCGTGCTCGCGCTGGTCTTCCTGCTGTCGATCGTTTCCTGGTGGTTGAGCGTGCTCTTGCTGGTCGTGGCGGCGGCCGCCATCCCGGCCGGGGTGCGCGCGTGGCACCGTACCGAGCGCAGGGACGCGATCCTCGCCCAGTCCCCCTCGGCCCCGACGGCGGCGTGGGCGGAGCTGATGGCCGAGTCGTGGGACCGCGGCGCCGACGCCGCCGAGTCGGACACCGTGCGCACCGCCGCCCGTCGGCTGGCGAAGGAGCACAGCCTTGACGACCACAGCAAGCAGGCCCTGCGCACGGTGGTGAACTCGGTGGAGCGGTCCTGGTACGGCGGCCGGACCACGCACGAGCCGGAACTGGCCCTGGCCTTCGACCAGGTCGTGCAGGGGATGCGCCGAAGCTCGCCGCTGGACTGGAAGAGCAGGCTCCTGCCCCGCTCCGTGCTGCGTCCGCGCAAGAAGCGCCCCACTGACCCGACCGACTGAGCTGCCCTCGACCGGCTGAGCGGCTGAGCGCTGACCCGACCGGCCTGAGTCAGCCTGAGTGGCCGAGCTGATCCGGCCGAACTGGGCTTACCCGGCTGAGCCGACCCCTTCGGCTGGGCATGCGGGCGACCGGCCGGGTGAAGAAGACACGGCTGTGCGCCGAATCCACAGGCGGGATTCGGCGCTCAACCGGAGCTGCTGATGAAGTTAACGCTCTTCGTCAAAGCGCTTACGGAAGCGCTCTTCCATGCGTTGTGAGAACGAGCTTCGGCGATGGTGGGCGGCCGCGCCGCCCCCACCACCGGGGGACTCCTCACCTGGCTCCGGGTCGGAGCCGCCCTGGCGAAGCGCCGTCAGCGTCAGCAGAGCGCCGACGAACATCACCAGGAAGCCGAGCAGGCTCACCACGGGGATACCAGCCGGTTTGAACGGCAGCATCACACCGATCACGAGGAGCGCCACCCCCAGGACGAACAGGGCGACGCCCTGCAGCCTGCGCCGTCGGGACGGCTTGCGGAGACGAGCGCCTCGGACGGTGGAGGCGAACTTGGGATCCTCGGCGTAGAGCGCGCGCTCGATCTGGTCGAGCAGTCGCTGCTCGTGCTCGGAGAGTGGCATACGTTCCTCCTCCGGCACAGCGGTCGCGGGCGCCGGGCGATCACGGTTGCCGCCGGACCCGGCGGGCACCCCGCAAGGGGGGTGTCGGACTCCAGGATACGGGGCGTTCCCCTTGGCGACTACCCGATCCTGGATCACGGTGCCGCAGCTTTGCCGGAGTCCTCCGTACGGGGTAGCGCCAGGTCGCGGTGACTACTTTGCGCTTGCTGGCGATCACTTTCCGCACCCAGGGCGATCGGCGCGCCGATGAGGGCGTCCGGGATGGCGAACGCGTCGACCAGGACCTCGGCGTGCCCGCGCAGCGCCTTGCACAGCGCGTTCACCGCGCCGGTGACCGCCTTCGCCCGCGCCGCGGTCAGCCTGCCGTGCCCCAGGAACCAGTCCAGGTCGGCTTCGACGGTGCTCAGCACGTGCAGGTCGCAAACCCGGTCCAGCAGCGCCGCGGCATCCGGGTCGGGGCAGCGATCGACGGCGGCGACGAACGCCTCCAGCACGATCCGGTCGATGTGCGCGCGGGCGGCGCGCAGCACGTGGTCCTGGGCGTCGTTGAACACCTCGAACGCGTCGGCGTCGGCGTCACCCGCCCGGCGCAGGCGGCGGGCGAGGGTGTCGAGGACGTGCTCCTCGCGGTCCTCGAACAGCTTGAGGTGCCAGCCGCGGTCGAGCAGGTCGGTCTCCTCGTCCTGCGGGGTGACCGCGGTGACGAGGCGGTCGATGAGCGAGCGGGCCGCGGTGCGCTCGATGACGACGCCGACGAACTTCTCGGCGATGAACCGGGCCATGCCGACGCTGCCCAGCTCGTGGAGGTGCTGCTGGTAGCCAGTGAGCAGGCCCTTGGCCACGAGTTGGAGCAGGACCGTGTTGTCGCCCTCGAAGGTGGTGAACACATCGGTGTCGGCCCGGAGCTGGGGCAGCCGGTTCTCCGCGAGGTAGCCCGCGCCGCCGCAGGCTTCGCGGCAGATCTGGATGGTGTGGGTGGCGTGCCAGGTCGCCACCGCCTTGAGCCCCGCGGCGCGGGACTCAAGCTCGCGCCCGCGGCGGTCGGGTGGAGCGTCGCCCCCGCGGTCGGCGTGCTCGGAGTCCGACAGCTCGTGCAGGGTGGTGACCAGCTCCTCTTGTGCGAAGTGCAGCGCATAGGTGGTTGCCAGGGCGGGCAGGAGTTTGCGCTGGTGGGCGAGGTAATCGAGGATGACGACCTCGTCGGCGGAGCCGGGCCGCTCGAACTGGCGGCGGGCCAGGCCGTAGCGGATGGCGATGGTCAGCGCGCTCTTGGTGGCGCTGCCCGCCGCGCCCGCCACGCTGATCCGGCCGCGGATGAGGGTGCCGAGCATGGTGAAGAACCGCCGGGAGTCGCCCTCGATCGGGCTGCTGTACGTCCCGTCTTCGGCCACGGAGCCGTAGCGGTCGAGCAACGCCTCGCGCGGAACGCGGACCTGGTCGAACCACAGCCGCCCGTTGTCGACCCCGTTGAGCCCGGCCTTGCGGCCGCAGTCCTCGATCCGCACGCCAGGGACCGGGCCGCCGTGCTCGTCGCGGATGGGCACGAGCAGCGCGTGCACGCCGTGGCTCTCGCCGCCGGCGACGAGTTGGGCGAACACGACCGCCAGCCGCCCGTCGCGGGCCGCGTTGCCGATGTACTCCTTGCGCGCGGCCTCGTGCGGGGTGTGCACCACGAACTCCCGGGTCGCCGGGTCGTAGGTCGCGGTGGTCCGCAGGTGCTGGACGTCGGAGCCGTGGCCGGTCTCGGTCATCGCGAAGCAGCCGAGCAGGTCGCCGGACATGATCGCGGGCAGGTGCCGCTCGTGGTGGCGCTCGGCGCCGAGGGCTTCGACCGCGCCGCCGAACAGGCCCCACTGCACGCCCGCCTTGACCATGACGGACAGGTCGCCGAAGCCGAGCATCTCGAACGCCGTGAGGAAGCCGCCGGGGTCGCCGCCACCGCCGTGCCGCTTCGCGAAACCGACCCGCGGATAGCCGGACGCGGCCAACTCCCGCAGCTCGGCCAGGACCTGCGCGCGGTGCTGTTCGGTGCTCAAGTCATAGGTCCGGGGCGACGGCGCCGCGGCCATCCGCGTTCGCGCTTCCCGCCGGATGTGGGCCCACCGGCCGTCGAGCAGGTCGGTCAGCGTCGCGGCCGCGACCGGCGGGGTGGTCGGAATGTCCATGGCGTCCTCCTTGATCACCGCGGGTCCGACGCTAGCCGCGCCGGGGAGAGCGCGCCCGCTATGCGAACCGGGGCGGTTTGCGGTTTTCTTGGCGCATGGACCCGGTGGCGGCGCTCAAGCAGATCGCGCTGTTCCTGGAGCGCGCCGGAGAGCCGACGCACAAGGTGCGGGCGTTTCGGCGGGCGGCGGCCGTGATCGCCGACCTGCCGGCAGGCGAGTTGGCCAAGCGGGTCGACGCGGGCACCCTGACCGCGCTGCCCGGGATCGGCAAGGCGACCGCGACGGCCATCGCCGAGGCGGTCGCGGGCGGCGAGCCCGGGTATCTCACCCGGCTGACCGAGGGCGCGGCGGTGCCGGTCGCGGGCGGCGACGCGCTGCGGGCGGCGCTGCGCGGGGACTGCCACACCCACTCGGACTGGTCCGACGGCGGCAGCCCCATCCGGGAGATGGCCGAGGCCGCGATCGCGCTCGGCCATGAGTGGATGGCGCTGACCGACCACTCGCCGCGGCTGCGGGTGGCCAACGGGCTCAGCGCCGACCGGCTGCGCAGGCAGTTGGAGACGGTGGCCGACCTGAACGTGGAGCTGGCGCCGTTCCTGATCCTCACCGGCATCGAGGTCGACATCCTGCTCGACGGCTCGCTCGACCAGACCGAGGAGCTGCTCTCGCGGGTGGACGTCGTGGTGGCCAGTGTGCACTCGCAGTTGCGGATGCCCGAGGACGAGATGACCGAGCGGCTGCTCACGGCGGTGTCGAACCCGCACGTGGACGTGCTCGGGCACTGCACCGGCAGGCTCGTCACCGGCCGGGGCAGGCCGGAGTCGGCCTTCGACGCCGACGCGGTTTTTGGGGCCTGCGCCGAGTACGGGGTCGCGGTGGAGATCAACTCCCGGCCGGAGCGCCGCGACCCGCCGTTGCGGCTGCTGCGCCGGGCCGCCGAGCTGGGCTGCGAGTTCGCCATCGACAGCGACGCGCACGCGCCCGGGCAGCTCGACTGGCAGCCCTACGGCTGCGAGCGGGCGGAAACGTGCGGGATCGGCCCGGACCGGGTGATCAACACCCGGACGGCGGACGAGCTGCTGGCCGGGATCGCCGCGCGCCGGTGAGGTCGGCTACGCGGTCTCGTCCTGGCATTCGGCGCCGACCGGTTCGCGGTTGGCGACGGCGCTGAACTCGCGGAGGCCGTGCAGCAGGGCCGCGCGCCCCTGTGGGGTCATGCCCGCCAGTACCTCGGCCAGGTCGGCGCGGCGGGCGGCGCGGAGCCGGTCGAGGAGCCTGCGGCCGTCGCCGGTGAGGACTAGCTCCACTTCCCGGCGGTCGGTGGTGGCCGGGCGCCGGTCCAGCAGGCCCGCGGCCTGGAGCCGGTCGCACAACCTGCTCGCCGACGAGGGGATCGTGCCCAGCTCCTCGGTCAGCCGGGTCAGGTTGATCGGCTCGTGTCTATCGATGTAGTGCAGCGCGCGCAGCTGCATGGCCGGGACCTTGGGATAGACAGCGGTGTTGGCGCGGGTCAGCACGAGGCCGAGCGCCTCGGCGGCGATCTCGGTCTCCAGCGCCTCGTCCGGCCCCGGCGCTCCGGGCCCCCGCAGCGCGGCAGCAGCCATACTGCAACTCTCGCACACTGACGGCCGTTTCGGCCGGTTCCCCCGGCGGAGGCCCCGGTGACCATTTCGGAAAGACTGCGCGCGCTGGAGTCGGCGCTGAGATCGCTGCCGCTGCACTCCTTCGTCGAGCGGCTGCCCGCGCTGCTGGACGAGTGCGCGCGGCTGGCCGACGCCCGGGTGCGGCTGGTGGACTACCCGGCGGCGAACCTGGTCAGCGTGCACGACGGCGAGATGGTGGCGATCACCGGCACGCTGCCGGGCGCGGCTTACCGCGAGCAGCAGGCGGTGGTAGAGAACGACGGCACGGTGCACCTGCCGCTGCTCAGCCGGGGCAACTGCCACGGCGTGCTGACCGGCCGGGTGGACGGCGACCCGGACCGGGCGCGGCTCGGCGCGCTGGGCGAGGTCGCCGACGCGGTGGCGGACGCGCTGCTGGTGGCCGACATCGGCACCGACCAGCTCATGCGGGCGCGGCGCGACCGGCGAATGACCGTGGCCGCGGAGATGCAGTGGGAGCTGCTGCCCGGCCGCGGCCTGGCGTGCCCGGAGCTGACCCTGGCTGGCCAGTTGGAACCGGCCTACGCGGTGCGCGGCGACAACTTCGACTGGAGCCTCGACCCGGGCAAGCTGACCCTGGGCGTGACCAACGGGATGGGCGAGGGCCTCAACGCCGCTCTGCTCACCTCGATCGCGATCACCGCGATCCGCAACGCGCGCCGTTCGGGGCATGGGCTGGCCGAGGCGGCGGCCCTGGCGGACCAGGTGGTGTGGGGGCAGTACGGCGGCGAGCAGTCGGTCGCCGCGCTGCTGCTCTCCCTCGACCTGACCAACGGCGCCGTCCAGATAGTCGACGCGGGGTCGCCGCAGCTCTGGCGGGTGCGTGCGGACACCGCCGAGCAGATCGAGTTGGAGGTGCAGGTGCCGCTGGGCGCGCTGGAGGAGACCCAGTACCGCGTCCAGCACGACAGCCTCCGCCCCGGCGACCGGCTGCTGATCGTCAGCGACGGCGTCTACGCCTCCGAGAGCGACGACCGCGCGTACTCCGAGGTCGCCCTCCCCAGAACCATCCGCACCACTCGGGCGCTGCCGCCCGCGCAGGTCGTGCGCGCGGTGCTCTCGGACTTGGCCGTCTTCCGCGAGCACCGCGACCTCGATGACGACGCGGTGGTCGTCTGCCTCGACTGGCACGGGCCCGCGAGCTAGGCCCTAGTTCGCGAGGTCGAACTCGCCCTTGGCCGACGACGATGGGTGGGCCTCGTCGGCGTCGGCGGACGGGGCCAGGGCGAACTCGGCCCACACCCACTTGCCCTCGCGGTCGGGCTGGTGCCCCCAGGCGCGGCTGAGGGCGGCCACGATGGTCAGCCCCCGGCTGCGTGCCGAGAGCAGGCCGGACTGCCTGCGCACCGGCGCGTCGCTCGTCTCGTCGCGCACCCGTAGCAATACCCGGTCCGCCGCCACCGACAGCGCTACCGTGATCTCCCCCGCCCCATGCTCGACGGCGTTGGTCACCAACTCCGACGCCGCCAGCACGACGTCGCAGACCAGGTCTTCCGGAACGCCCCACGACCGCAGGGCCGAGCCCGCGAACTCCCGGGCCTCGCCCGCCGACCGCGTCGACCGCGGCAGGCGGGTGGTCAGCTCACGCACCCGCCCGCCGTCGGCCGCGGCCCGCATGTCCTCGCTCACGTCTGACGACACCACCCCTCACGCGCGGAATCGCGCGCCTTGACGCACATCGTTCCGCTCGTCCGTGCCCACGTGGCTCGCCGATGACGGGAAACGCTGCTTGCACGGGGGGTGAGATACCCCGGGAACCCGGGACTGAATCAAGACCGGCTCACCCCGACTCCGTGCTCGCCGAGTCGGCGAGTCCGAACACCTCGGCGAGGCCGGTGATCTCGATGATCCGCCGGACCCGGTCGTGCGGGGCGTGCAGCACCAGGCTCTGGCCCTTGGTCTCGGCGGTGCGCCGCGCGGCGACGAGCACCCGCAGCCCCGCCGAGTCCATGAACTCGACCCCGGACAGGTCGACGCGCACTCCGGTGGCCTCCGGCTGGGACAGGGCGGTGTCGAGCGCCCGCTCCAGATCCGGGGCCGTGGCGAGGTCGACCTCGCCGGTCACAGAGACGACGACCGGGTCGACGCCCACGCTGGTGATCTCCACTATCGGTCCTTCCTCACAGAGTTCGACGCGGGACGGGCACTCGGCCCGGCCACGCCGAGGTCACAGTAATTGGCGCCGTCCGCCGACGCCGTGCGGCGCGGGTCACCCCACCAGTCGTCCGAACGGCCGCGGGAACCTCGTTTCGGCCCTCGACGGCCGGGGTAGTTCCCGGTCGAGCCCGCGGTGCGGTGCGGGACCACGAGGAGGGAACCAGCATGGCCGAGATCACCCGACTGCCCAAGCCCGTCTCCGACGAGTGGGCCTGGCAGCTCAACGGGTCGTGCCGCGGGGCCGACAGCATGATGTTCTTCCACCCGGACGCCGAGCGCGGGCCCGCTCGGCACGCGCGCGAGGAGCGCGCCAAGGCCGTCTGCCGGGCCTGCCCGGTGCTGGAGCAGTGCCGTGAGCACGCGCTCGCCGTCCAGGAGCCGTACGGGATCTGGGGCGCGATGGGCGAGGGCGAGCGGCGCACGCTGATCGCTCAGCGCAGGCGCGCGCTGCGGGTCTCGTAAGGGGCGCATTCAGCCCGCCAGGGTGTCCTCGCCGAGAGCGGCGCGCAGCCGCTCAAGCGTCTTGGCCAGCAGGCGGGACACCTGCATCTGCGACACGCCCACCCTGCGGGCGATGTCGGCCTGGGACAGCCCGCGGAAGAACCGCAGCACGATGATCTTCCGCTCGCGCTCGGGCAGTTCCGCCAGCAGCGGGCCCAGCGCTCGTCTGTTGTCCACCTCGGCTAGGCGCTCGTCCTCGTAGCCGAACCGGTCTCCGGACGGCTCGGCGAGCCGGGCGTCCAGCGAGGTCCCCTGCTTCGCCGCGCTGGCCACCAGCGCCTCGTAGACCTGTTCCCGGGGCAGGCCGAGGTGCTCGGCCAGCTCGCTCGGCTTGGGCGCGCGGCCCAGCTTCTGGCTCAGCTCGTTGCGGCCAGCGGCGATGGTGACGTGCAGTTCCTTGAGCTGGCGTGGGACGCGCACCGCCCAGCCGGTGTCGCGGAAGTGCCTGCGCAGCTCCCCCATGATGGTGGGGATGGCGAAGGCGTAGAAGTTCCCACGGTCGGCCTCGAACCGGTCGACCGCTTTGATCAGGCCGATGGTGGCCACCTGGATGAGGTCTTCGAGCTGGTCGCCGCGCCGGTCGAACTTGCGCGCCAGGTTGCGGGCGAGGTCCATGTGGTCGGCGACGAGATCGCCGCGCAGCACCGCCCGGCGCGGGTCGTCGCCGTCGAGTTCGGCCAGGGCGCGGAACCGGTCGACGTCCCGGTCGCCGCGGTCGGCTGGGGCGTTCACCGCTGATCCGTTTCCCCTGGCACCGCACGGAGTTCGACGCGAACGCGGTAGCCGCCGTCGACGGCCTCGACCGACTCGGCGACCGACTCGGCCAGCGCGGTGAGGATCTGCCAGCCCATCGGGTCCGACGACGGGGCGGCGGGGCGGTCGGCGTCGACCACGACCTTCACCCGGATCGCGTGGTCCTCCGGCTCGAACCGGCAGTGCAGGGAGGTGTCGGGCAGCGCGGAGCGCACCAGCAGCGAGCACGCCTCGTCCACGGCCATGCGCAGGTCTTCGATGGCGTCGAGGTCGAAGTCCATCCGCATCGCGATGTCGGCCGCGAACGATCGGAGCAGAGGCACCTGTTCGGCGTCCGCCGACACTCGGACCTCCACGGCACGCACCCCGTGGGCGCGCGCGACCGGGCTGGTTTCGACCTCAGACACGCTTTCCTCCTGCCGTCCCGATACTGGCGAGGACCGTACCGCGAGGCCGAAAAAGGTGGAGCGGGGTGGGATTCGCGCCGTGCGGCGCCCTCGGCCACCCCGCCCCACAGCGGCAAGCTCGCAGGGCAGGACCCTCCTACGCATACCCGCTCTCGATCACGTTCAAACCATGATCACCGAAAAGAATTTCTGAGGTACGCGAGGCTGAAGGTCCCCTCGCCCGCGAAGTACTGTCCGACCAGGTAGGCGGGGTCGGTGGCGAGTATCCCGCGCGGGATGTCGCTGCCGTCGTTGCCGTCGTCCCAGCCCCACGGCGCGTTGGCGGCGTTGTCCTTGCCGTTGTCACCGCGGAAGGTGCCGTAAGAGGCGAAGGTCAGCGCGTTGTGGCGGCGCGCCCAGAGGCCGTCGGCGGCGAAGACGTCCACGAGTGTGTAGCCGACCGACTGGTCAGCGCCGCCCGAAGGCACCTCCGCGGTGCCGCTCGGGTAGTAGACGACACCGTCGCCGTCGGGCGAGTGGGCGCTGTTCATCGCGTAGACGCCGTGCCCCTTGGCCTCCTGGAACGTCGTGGGATGGCCCACACCGTTGTAGGTCTGGAGGTTGAGCGGGCCGTCGACGTTCTCCCGGCCGCTGGTGAACGGGCTGCCAGCGGGGACATAAGAGTAGAAGTCGGAGTGCGCGACTGTGACCATCGCCTCAAGCGCGCCGTAGGTCGTGCCGTTCTTGCGCACGGTGAGCAGGACGCCTTCGAGGTCGTTCTCGTGGGTGTAGACGCCGAACGGGTCGGAGAAGTCCTCCCAGTCCCGCGGGTGGTAGAACGAGTACGTCAAGAACCAGTGGGTGCCCGTCTCGACCACCGAGTAGTAGACGGTCCCGGTGAGCCGGAACAGCGCGTCGTCCTGGTGCTCCCAGTTGTTCAGCGTGTCCCACTCACCGTCAAAGTCGATCTTCGACAGGTAGTCGGCGTCGTAGTCGCTGGAATCGGTGTCCTGGTAGTGGATCGGCGCCCAGCGGGTGGCCAGGGCCAGGTCGGTCGGCGCGGCGGCGGCGGGCGGGGCGAGCGCCGCGCCGGTGAGAAGCGCCCCGGCGACCAGGGCGGCAAGGCGGGGTAAGCGGGTCATCGACGTGCTACCTCCATGGCGTGCCCTCCGCCTGCGATGGCGGAGCGGTAGCGAGTTGATTACCGTGCGCGCGCGTCGGCGCGGTTACCCGAACCCGAACCGGGCGGGACGACCGGAAGATCGTTCGCCGCCGCCAATCGAACATGTGTGCTAAATTGGTGGCATGGCCGAGGTGTTGCTGCTGGTGGATGTGCAACGGAACATGCTGTTGCCACCCGAGCCGGTGCCGGACGCGGTCTCGGTCGGCGCGGCCGTCACCGGGCTGCTCGCCCGCGCCCGGACGGCGGGTGTCCCGGTGGTGCACGTGCGCAACAACGGCGGCGTCGGCGAGCCGGACGAGACCGGCACGCCGGGGTGGGCGCTCGTCCACGACGTCCTCGCGGGCGAGCACGTGGTCGACAAGTTCGAGTCCGACGCGTTCGTCGGCACGTCCCTGGCCGACCTGATGGCCGAGGGCGCGGCGATCGCGGTGGCGGGAATGCAGAGCGAGCACTGCGTCCGGGCGACGGCCTTGGGCGCGTTGGGCCGCGGCTACTCGGTGACGCTGGCCGCGGGCGCCCACGCCACCTACGACGGCGCGACCCCGGCGGCGACGATCTCCCGGGAGGTCGAGCGCGAGTTATCGGACGCAGGCGCCCATGTCGTGCGGCACGGCGAGATCACCTTCGAGCGGCCGTCAACCCGCCCGTGAGCGGCTTGGCGGGGCACCGGCGGCGCTGAACCGGGTCATCGAGCCGAGCACCTGGTTCGCAGCGGCCGTCTCGACTGACTTCCTGAGACACCTCGCGTGTGTGCGCTCGCGGCAGTTCCGCTCGGCGCGGACCGCTCGACCTGTCGGGCGGACTCCACGCGGCATCCGGAAGCTCGTGCGGAAAGCCGACTATCGCGCACACCGAACCGAAAGCTCGCCGTAGGCCGGTGCGCGGGCGGAGCCGTTTGGCCGCCCAAGCCCCACGGGCAACCCACGAAACTCGGGCCGAAGGCCGACCTGGCATGCCCGAACGAGAGACTCGCCCTCAACCATGCGCGGCGCAGAGCCGCGGCCTGCCAGGGCGAACTCCAACGCCGAGCCCCGAAAGTCCTGCGGGAGGCAAACCTGGCACACCCGAACTGAAAGCCCGCGTCGGCCATGCGCGGGCGGAACCGTTCGGCCTCCCGAGCGAACTTCACGGGAAGTCCGTGAAACTCGTGCGGGAGGCCGACCGTCGCACACCCGGGCCGGAAGCCCGCGTCGGCCGTGCTCGGGTCCGCCTGCGCGGCGTCGGATGTGCGGTTCCTTGGCGCGGCAGGCGGCCGGTCCGGCCGAGGGCGGCCGCTATCCGCTCGGCGGCTGGGCTGGCCGGGCGGGCGCGGTGCGGCGCGCCCGCCGAAGTTCCCGCGATGCCCGCTCCGCGATCCTCGCCGCCGGTGGCGGTGACCACCACCGGCGCCAGGTGAGCGAGCGCGTTGCGCTGGAAACTCGGCCGTGTCCCAGGGTAGAGCGGGTTCGGGCCTGGCGCTCGGTCAGCGCGGGCGCTCCGGCTCGGGTTCGGTGGCGCCTGCCCGGTCCGGGCGGTTGCCCAGGAGCGCCGCGGGCCGGATGGCGGTGGCGCCGAACTTGGAGCGGGCGCGGTCGGCGGCCTGGTCGGCCTCCCGCCAGCCCTGTTCGGGGGCGTCGAGGGCCAGTTGCTCCGCGCCGTCCGCGCCCAGTTGCTCCACCCGCACGCCGATGAGGCGGATCGCGCCGGGTGGGGTTTGCTCGTCAAGCAGTTGGGCGGCGGTGCGGTAAATCTCCTGGGTGACGTCGGTGGCCACGGGCAGCGTCTTGGCGCGGCTGATCGTGGTGAAGTCGGCGAAGCGGACCTTGATCGAGACCGTGCGCCCGCGCAGGCCCCGCGACCGCAGGGTGGCCGCGGTGCGCTCGGAGAGCCGCAGCAGCTCCCGTTTGAGCAGGTCGCGGTCGAAGTGGTCGACCTCGAAGGTCTCCTCCGCGCCCACGGACTTCTCCACGCTCTCGGGCACCACCGCGCGGTCGTCGTGGCCCAGCGCCAGGGCGTGCAGGTGCTCGGCCATGGCCACGCCGAGCAGGCGTTTGAGCCGGGGCAGCGGCGCGGCGGCGACGTCGGCCACCCGCTCCAGGCCGCTGTCGACCAGGCGCTCGGCCGTGCGCTTGCCCACACCCCACAGCGCGGACACCGGCAGCGGGTGCAGGAACTCGGTGATCTCGCCGCGCGGGACCACCAGCATCCCGTCCGGCTTGGCCAGGCCGGAGGCCAGTTTCGCGACGAACTTCGTCGGGCCGACGCCGACCGAGCAGACGATGCCGTGCTCGGCGCGGACCCGGCGGCGGATCTCGGCCCCGATCGCCGCGGGCGTGGCGCGCAGTCTGCGCAGCGCGCCGCCGACATCGAGGAACGCCTCGTCCAGGCTCAGCGGCTCGACCAGCGGGGTGATGTCCCGGAAGATCGCCAGAACCCCGGCCGAGACCTCCTGGTACAGCGCGAACGTCGGCGGCAGGAACACCGCGTGCGGGCAGAGCCTGCGCGCGTGGCTGGTCGGCATGGCTGATCGGACGCCGTAGGTGCGGGCCAGGTAGTTCGCCGACGACACCACCCCGCGCGGCCCCACGCCGCCGACGACGACCGGGCGGTCGACCAGCTCCGGCCGCTCCCGGATCTCGACGGAGGCGTAGAACGCGTCCATGTCGACGTGCAGCAGCGGGCAGCCGGTGTCGTCCGGCCACCCGTCCGCGCCCGCCCGGTACCGCTCGACCAGGCCCCTCGGCAGGTCACCGCTGCGCCCCATGCGGTGAGCAAACCACAGGGCGCCGACAGTCCCCGACCAGTGCCGGATCGCTTCGGTTCAGCGGCGGGCGAGCGCGTGCAGCCGGGTGGCGATGTCGCGCAGCGCGGGCGTGGCCGCCGCCGCCAGCTCCAGCTCGGCGAGCGCGTCCGGCGCGCCCGCGTTGACCTCCAGCACCGAGCCGGTGACCAGGTCGGACACCACGCCCTGCCCCTGGATCAGCTCGACGGCGAGGTCGGTGTCGGCCAGCAGCGCGCGCAGGCTCTCGGTGTCGAAGCGGCGCAGCAGCGCCTCCCCCGCCCCGCCGAGGACGCCCGCCGGGTCGTCCAAGAGCTTGCGGGCGTCCACCAGGCGGCCGGAGATCGCCCGGTGCAGCACGGCCGCGAACCGATTGGCGACCAGCACCGACAGGGCCCCGCCCGGGGCCACCGCGCCCGCCAGCGCGGCCACGGTCGCCTTCGGGTCGTCCACGACTTCCAGCAGCCCGTGCGCCAGCACCAGATCGGCCGCGGCGGGCTCGACCAGCTGGTCGAGGGCGTCGCTGTCGCCTTGGACGGCGGTGATCCGGTCGGCCACGCCCGCCTCCTGGGCGCGGCGGTGCAGGGTGGCCAGGGCGTTGGGGCTCGGCTCCACCACGGTGACCGCGCAGCCCTCGACGGCCAGCGGAACGGCCAGCACGCCGCTGCCGCCTCCGACGTCGAGGACACGCGGCGCTTCCCCGCCGCGGCGCTCGCGCGCGGCGATCAGCTCGGCGTCGAGCACTCGGCGAACAGCATCCGGTCGCATGGACACGAACTGTAGAGACTCTAAGGTCTAGGACGTGCAAACGGTGGCAGTGCTCAGCCTCAAGGGTGGCGTCGGGAAGACCACGGTCGTGCTCGGTCTCGCGTCGGCGGCCCTGCGTCGCGGCGCGCGCACCCTGGTGGTCGACCTCGACCCGCAGTGCAACGCGACGGCCACGCTCGACCCGGACGAGACCGAGGCCACACTGGCCGACGTCCTGGAGACGCCACGCCCGTCGGTGTTGCGCGCGGCGATCGCGCCCAGCGCGTGGAGCGACGAGGTGGACGTGATGGTCGGCTCCGAGGAACTCGAAGCGCTCAACGACCCCGACCCCGGCCTGCGGCGGCTGGAGAAGCTGGGCCGGGCCCTGGCCACCCTCAGCTCCCTCCTGGCTGACGGTGAACTGCCCTACCAACTCGTGCTCATGGACTGCCCGCCGTCACTGGGCAGGCTGACCCGCTCGGCGTTAGTCGCCGCCCAGGGCGCCTTATTGGTGACCGAGCCGACGCTGTACGCGGTCTCGGGCGCACAACGGGCCTTCGAGGCGGTCGAGGACACCCGACGCGAGCACAACCCCAACCTGGTCCCCCTGGGCGTAGTGGTCAACAAGGTCCGCACCCACTCTTACGAGCACCAGTTCCGCATCGCCGAACTGCGCGAAAGCTTCGGGTCGCTGGTGATGCCGGTGGCGCTGCCGGACCGGTTGGCCGTTCAGCAGGCGCAGGGCGCGTGCATGCCGATCCACCAGTGGCAGACCCCCGGCGCCCGCGAGATCTCCCTGGCGTTCAACCTTCTGCTGGCCCGGGTCCTCCGCACCGGCGGACGCGGTCGGCACCAGGCCATCGCCTGGCCGGACACCGACGAGACCGGCGACGCCGTGGGCGAGTGACGCATGCCCGAGGGCGACACCGTCTACCGGACCGCGGTCAAACTGACCGAGGCGTTGGCAGGTGAAACCCTTGTGGTGGGCGAACTCCGACATCCTCGTTTGTCTACTGTGGACCTACGGGGACGGATCGTGACAGGCGTTCGCAGCGTCGGCAAGCACCTTTTCGTGCGGTTCGACCGGGATCTGAGCCTGCGCAGCCACCTCGGGGTGGACGGGGCCTGGCAGATTTACGTCCCAGGTGGACGGTGGCGGCGACCCGCTTTTCAGGTGCGGGCGCTGTTGACGACATCGTCGCGTCAGGCTGTGGGATTTTCTCTGCACGAGATGGCGCTCGTCGCGACTGCGGAGGAAGACCGGCTGGTCGGGCACCTCGGCCCTGATCTGCTTGCCGCCGACTGGGGGCCTGGGCACTTTCGGGAGGCTGTCACGCGGTTGACGGCGCAGCCTGGCCGGGAGATCGGGTTGGCGCTGCTGGACCAGCGGGTGATGGCCGGGGTGGGGAACGTGTTCAAGGCCGAGATCTGCTTCTTGCTTGGCGTGTCGCCGTGGACGCCGGTGTCTGATGTGGACGCTGAGCGGGCGGTGTCTTTGAGTCGGGAACTGTTGGAAGACAACAAGATGCGGGTGGATCGGATCACTACGGGGGATTCGCGGCGGGATCGGCGGTTGTGGGTGTATGGGCGGCGGACGCCTTGCTTGCGATGTGGGGGGCGGGTGGTGGCGGGGGCGCAGGGGGCGGATTTGCGGGAGCGGGTGGCTTACTTCTGTCCGGTCTGTCAGCCGGGGGTGCGGGGGTGAGTGGCCTGCTGGGGGCTCGCTTGGGTGGGGTTGCTCGATGGGGTTCCGTGGGTGGCTGGGTTGGTGGGGTTGCTCGATGGGGTTCCGTGGGTGGCTGGGTTGGTGGGGTTGCTCGATGGGGTGGAGTGGTTTCTTTGGGGCCCCTACGAAGGAAGATCCCGTCGTGGGAAAGACGGGTGGGGAGCCTTCGGCCCCACGACCACGGCCAGTTTAGGGATCTTCCTTCACCCCCAAAGAAACCACTCCACCCCATCGAGCACCGGGCGAGCCTCGGTGCGGCCTGGCTGGGAGGTGGTTAGGGCCGGGTGCGGCTTCGTGGGGGCGGGTGGCAGGAAAGCGGGGCTAGCAAGAAGGCCGGGCGGGCAGCAGAGCGGGCCAGCAGAAGGGTGGCCCGGCAGCAGAAAGGATCAGCAGCAGAACGGCCTGGCAGGAACGCGGGCTAGCAGGAAGACCGGGCTGGCGGGCGGGCTGACCGGCTGACCCACACGAAGGCCACTCAACCGCCCCAGCCACGTCCGCGACAGTCCTTGATTTGCCGCCCCGCAGCCCTACAACAAAGCCCCACCCACCCTGGGGGCTGACCCCGCTCCAGTCTATCGGACCAAGCCGACAATCGGGGCTGGAACGATCTTGCCTGTGGATAACTTGCGATCATGAGCAACTCCGGGCTCTGCGCGCGTGCCTTGGGCTGTGCGCCCGGAGTTGGGGAGTGCCCGCGTTTGGCTGGGGGTTAGCAGAAGAGTAGGCCGCAGGGTTTGCGGCTGGTGGTGGTTGTCGTCGTCGGGAGGGGAGGGGTGGTGGTGGGAGGGGGCGCGGCGGTGGTGGTGGGGCGTGGCTTGGTGGTTGTGGTGGTCGTGGGCGGGGGTGCGGCGGGGGGCTGGGTGGTGGTCGACGTCGTGGTGGTTGACGTGGGGGTGGTGGTGGTTGTGCTACTGCTGGTGACCGACGATGACACTGTGGTGGTCACGGTGTCGGTGGCCGAAGGGGGGGACGAGGGGGTGGAACTGGGCTCCAGCGCGGCCTCGGCCGCCGGGCGGGCGGCGGGGACGGTGGGGATGTCCTGGTGGGCTCGTATGCCTTCGTAGAACAGGGCTGCTGTCGCGGCGCCGACTACCGCGCCTAATGCCACTCGCCCTGGTCGGGCCAGCAGTTCCCGCACCGCCAGTCCCCCTCGCCCCGGTTACGGCTCGGCTCTCACAGGTGAGTGATATTCACACGCTGCGTATTTGGTCATTCACCTTAGCACCACCCTAACGGGTGACTCTGAAAACCCGTTGTCGAGTGGCGGCGAACCGCCTATGTTCGTCGGTACACGAGAGAGGAGGTGGTCCGACGGTGATTTCGTTGAGGACTCGTGAGGTGGCTGTCCGCTAGGACCACCCATCCGAGAACGATGGTTGCCGGCCTGGCGCACACGGCTGACACCGGATCTCCGGTGCCGTAGGCGCGGGCGTGTGGTCGGCGAATACCAGGCAGTCACCCAGCCCTCGGGCTCCCGGGACCCAGTCCGACCCGGGCCCCTCCGCCGCCTTGTCGGAAGGGGAGCCAGCCCGGGGGCTGTGCCTTGTCCGGAGGCAGACGCCACCGGCCAAGAATCAGCCTTCGACCTGCTGGAGCTTGCGCCAGGCCTGGCTGGCGGCCCGCTCGGCGGCCTTGGCGTCGCGGCGGGCGGTCTGCAAGAGCCTGCGCGCGTCCAGCTCGGCCTGTTCGGCCGCGTCCAGTTCGGCGTTGATGTCGCGGACCCGTTTTTCCGCCGCCGCCACCCCGGCCTCGGCGTCCCGCACGGCCCGGTCGGCTTCGGCCCGCTCCGCCTCGGCCTCCTTGACCGCCGCCTTGGCTTCGGCCAGGGCCTTGCGCTGCCGGGTGTCGGTCGCGCGTTGCCTGCTCACCGGCTTGGCCGCGCGTTCGGCGGGCGGGGACGTGGCCAGGGCCAGCCCCGGCCACGCCTGCTCGACCTGGAGGTCCTTCGCCGAGGCCACCCGGCCCGCGCGCAAGGTCTCCCCCGCTGTCTCGTCGGCGATGGCCGCGGTGAACATGTCCTCCAGCTCCCTGGTCACCGACTCGCTCAGGGAGTCGCCCGACAGCGCCACCAGGCGGCGGATCAGCTCGGGGCGGCGCCGGGTGAGTTCCCGCAGCTCGTCGCCCGCCGCGCGGCTGTGCGCGTCACGGAGGTCGGCGCCGAGGGCGAGCAGTTCGGCCACCGCGTCCGGGTGGGCGCGGACGAGTTGGTTCACCAGCCACGCCGCGGTGGTCGGCTTGGGCAGCTTCTCGATCGCCGCGGCCGCCGCCTTGTCGCCCTCGGCGCGGACCCTGCGCGCGAGTTCGCGGCGGGCGGGGATGAACTCCTCCCTGGGCAGGGCGTACAGCTCGTCGGGATCGGTCACACCGTCCATCATGGTCCACCTCGGCGGATGACACGATGTGCGCGTGGTCTACAAGCAACTCGTCCGGCGCGCCCTGTTCTCCCTCGGCGACGGCGACCCCGAGATCGCCCACGAGCGCACCATGGCCGCCCTGGCGCGCCTGGCCCGCGTCCGGCCAGCGGTGTCGGCGCTGCGCAAGGTGTTCGGGTCCACGGTCGAGCGGACCGTGTTCGGCGTCCGCTTCCCCGGGCCGGTGGGGCTCGCCGCGGGCATGGACAAGGACGGCCGGGCGCTGCCCGCGTGGCAGGCGCTGGGATTCGGGTTCGTGGAAGTGGGCACCGTCACCCGGCACCCGCAGCCGGGCAACCCGCGGCCCCGGCTGTTCCGGCTGCCGGAGAGCGGGGCCATCGTCAACCGGATGGGCTTCAACAACGCGGGCGCCGACGCGCTCGCCGACCGGCTGCGGGCGCTCGGGCCGATCGGGGTGCCGCTGGGCATCAGCATCGGCAAGTCCAAGATCACCCCTGTGGAGGAGGCCGTCGAGGACTACCGGCACTCCCTTCGCGCGCTGCACCCGTTCGGCGACTACTTCGCGATCAACGTCAGCTCGCCCAACACCCCGGGCCTGCGCGGGCTGCAGGACCGGGCGGCGCTCGACGCGCTCGTCGGGGAGCTGCGCCGGGAGTCGATCGCGCTGGCGGGCGGCGGCGAGCCCCGGCCGCTGCTGGTCAAGATCGCGCCGGACCTGACCGACGACGCCATCGCGGAGGTCCTCCAGGTGTGCGCCGACCACCAGGTCGCGGGCCTGATCGCGACGAACACGACGCTGAGTCGCGCCGGCCTGGCCGCGGCGGACGAGAGCACGGGGGCGCAGGCGGGCGGGCTGAGCGGGCGACCACTGGCCGAGCGGGCCCGCGCGGTGGTCGGCTTTGTGACCAAGCAGACCGGCGGGACGCTGCCGATCATCGGTGTCGGCGGGATCTTCACCGCCGACGACGCGCTGCGGATGCTGGACGCGGGCGCGAGCCTCGTGCAGGTCTACACCGGGTTCATCTACGAGGGCCCGCCGCTGGTGCGGCGGATCAACCGCGCGGTCGCCGCCCGGTGACCTCGCGGCCATCGCCGCGGTGGCGCAGCCAGCGCAGCAGCGGGTAGGCGGTGACCACGAACATCGAGCCCCAGGCGATGCCGCTGACGGTCATGCCGCCCAGGGTGATCTCCAGGTTCCCGATGCCCGCAACGATCGCCGCGGCGACCACGAGCAGGTTCACCGGGTCGGCAAAGTCGATCCGGTTCGCCATCCAGATGCGCACCCCGACCAGGCCGATCATGCCGTAGAGCAGCAGCGTGGCTCCGCCGAGCACGCCCTCGGGGATGGTGCCGACCAGCGCGCCGAACTTCGGGGACAGCGACAGCAGGACCGCGGTGAGCGCGGCGACGGCGTAGGCGGCGGTGGAGTACACCCTGGTCGCGGCCATGACGCCGATGTTTTCCGCGTACGTCGTGGTGCCCGACCCGCCGGAGGCCCCGGCGAGGGCGGTGGCCACGCCGTCGGCGATGAGTGAGTCGCCCACGTTGCCGTCGAGGTTGCGCCCGGTGACCGCGGCGACGGCCTTCACGTGGCCGACGTTCTCCGCGACCAGCACGATGACGACCGGGATGACCAGCAGGATCACCGATGGCCGCAATTGCGGCGCGTGGAACTCGGGCAGCCCGAACCACGCCGCGGCGGCGAGCGCGTCGAGTTTGCCCTCGTTGAGTCCGCCAGTCAGAGCCGCGACGACCCAGCCGGTGAGGACCCCGGCCAGGATCGAGACGCGGGAGAGCAGGCCGTGCGAGACGATCCCGCACACCAGGATCACCGCGAGCGTGATCGCGCCGATCAGCGGCTGCTGCCCGAACGACTTGGTGGCCTCCGGCGCGAGGTTGAGCCCGATCAGCACGACCACCGCGCCGGTCACGACCGGCGGCATGACCGATTCGAGCAGCCGCACCCCCAGCGCCTTGACCGCCACCCCGACGCCGATGAGCAGCAGGCCCGCGACCAGCACCCCGCCGAGTTGCGCGGCGATACCCTCGGTCTCGGCGGCCGCGAGCGGGGCGATGAAGGCGAAGGACGAGCCGAGGTAGGCAGGCACCCGGTTGCGGGTGATCACCAGGAAGAGCAGTGTGCCCACCCCGGAGAACAGCAGGGTGGTCGCCACGGGGAACCCGGTGGAGGCCGGGACCAGGATGGTGGCGCCGAACATCGCCGCGACGTGCTGCACGCCGAGCCCGATGGTCAATGGCCAGCTCAGGCGCTCGTTCGGGGCGACGACCTCGCCGTCCCGCACACGGCGACCGTCTCCGTGCACGGACCACAAAGTCAACGTCGCCCTCCCGCTCCCCCGGCTTGTTGCCGAGCATGGTGCCACAGCACGTAGTCGATCAGTCGATACGACACCGTGATGTTCACACTGATGACCTAATGCACGGCGTGCAAAGCCGGTCACAAGCCGGGTGCGGCTACCCGAAGTGATGCAACCCGTTAGGCCAAACGCCTACCGAGGCATCCAAGAGAGGACCAGCGCGTACGGGTCGCACACCGTCGCGCGGCCCGCCCCGATCCACTCGACCGCGACGTCGAGCAGGCGGTCCGCCTCCCCGCGGTCGAGCCCCGCTTCGTCGACGATGGCCCAGAACCGATCTTCGTGGGCGGGCATCTCGGCGACTCGCGCGGCCACGGTCCGGCGCAGGCGCAGGTCCGGGATCATGGCGTTCATCGGGCGCTCTCCCCTCGTGTCGGTCGCCAATGAGACGCATCTGCGCCCAGGGCATGACGGCACACCCGCGGGAATCTCAGCGCCGGACACGGCCCGTGCGCGCCCATTCTCAGCCGGGGACCGGGCGGCCTGCAATGTCCACAACGGAATGTCGGTCGATCCGACGAGAGCGGCGCGGAACACGCTCAGCCGCTGACGAAAAGCAAGTGTTCAGAAGTGGTTGCCCGAGAGGTCGCGCAGCGCGACGGCCAGGGCGGCGAGGCGGTCCGTCGCGTCGGTCAGGTCGCGGCGCGGGGCGGCGGCCGAACTCGCGGCGACGGCGTGCGCCGCCGCGGCGACGAGGGCGCCGTAGCCGTCGAGTCCCTCGTCCAGCTGGGCGCGCAGCCGCCGGACGCTGTCGGAGAGTTGGCCGCGGTCAGCGGGCGGGGCGTGCTCGCGGGCGCGTTCCACGGCCTGCAGCCGCGCCGCGACGGCCCGCAGGGCGGCGGCGGCCTCCGCGCCGGTGTCGCGGGCCTCGGTGACCGAGTCGGGCGGCACGAGGGCGGCCCGGGAAAGCTGCGTCAGCAGTTCGCGGAGGGTGTCTTCTGCCTCGGCGAGCCTGCGCATCGGGTCGCGCGCCTGGGAGTTGCGCGCGGGGAGGACGACCGGGGCGGGCGGCGCTTCGGGAAGCGGCTCCTTGTGCAGCCGCCAGGTCCGGAAACCGGAGGAGACCGCCGCGACGCCCGAGATGATCGCCGCGCCGATCAGCACCGGCACGCCCGCGCCGGGGGTGGCCGCCGCGGTCTCCAGCACGACGGCCCCGGCGCCGGTGGTGACCCCGGCCCCGGTCCACATCTTCGTCGCGCGCACCGCTCGGCGGCGGCGGCGCAGGGCTTTGGCGCGCGGGTCGCGCCAGCCCGTGAGCTTGCCGCGAAGCTGGTCGGCGTAGGGGCCGCGGAGCTGCTGGGCGAGCAACTCGCCACCGATCTTGATCAGCTCGTTCCTCCGCGACCCCATCGTCTGGCCGCCGTCAGGAACCGGCTTGCGGGTTGGCCTTCTGCTCCTGGGCCACCCGCTGCTGGATTTCGGCCTGGATGTTGTTCGGGGTGGCCGCCGGGGTCGCCGCGCCGGTGACCTGGCCCGCGACCGGGCCGCCCGCCATCGACGCGCGGATCTGCTCAAGGCGCGACTGGCCCGCCATCTCGGTGGTGGACGCCTGGACCTCCATCATCCGGCCCTGCACCGAGTTCTGCGCCAGCTCGGCGGAGCCCAGCGCGGTGGTGTACCGCTTCTCGATCTTGTCGCGGACCTCTTCCAGCGACGGGGTGTTGCCCGGCGCGGCGAGCTCGCTCATCTGGTTCAGCGAGCGGGAGACCTGCTCCTGCATCTTGGCCTGCTCAAGCTGGCTGAGCAGCTTGGTGCGCTCGGCGAGCTTGTTCTGCAGGACCATCGCGTTGCGCTCGACGGCCTGCTTGGCCTGGGTGGCCGCCTGCAGCGCCTGGTCGTGCAGCGTCTTGAGGTCCTCGATGCCCTGCTCGGCGGTGACGAGTTGGGTGGCGAAGGACTGCGCGGCGTTCTCGAACTGGACGGCCTTCTGCTCGTCGCCCTTCGAGCGCGCCTCGTCGGCGAGGACCAGCGCCTGCCGGGCGGAGGCTTGCAGCTTCTCGACCTCGCCGAGCTGGCGGTTCAGCTTCATCTCCAGCTGGCGCTGGTTGCCGATGACCGCTGCGGCCTGCTGCGAGAGGGCCTGGTGCTGGCGCTGCGCCTCCTCGATGGCCTGCTGGATCTGCACCTTCGGGTCGGCGTGCTCGTCGATCTTCGACGAGAACGACGCCATCAGGTACTTCCAGAACTTCACGAACGGGTTGGCCATCTCCTCCGCCTGCCTTCTTTCCTACTGCCGCCGGACCACTGGACCCCGCTGCCACGCACCGACGAAACGGCAACGCCCCGGCACCGTTGTGGGTTCCATCGTGTCAGGTGCGCCCAGCCGCTTCCACCGCACCCGGGAGAAATCAGGGATCACTCGGAGATCGGCCCCGAGACCCCGGATCGGCGGTGGGGAAATACCCGGACCTGGGCGCGGTCGGGCAGGCCCGTCGACTTGAGTCACCAGCGCGTCATGGGGCAGACGTGGGCGAGGTCACCGACCGCGGCGGGGCGTCAGCGGGCCGGACACGGCGAAGGCCGCCGTCCGGCGCGGACGGCGGCCTCGGCCGATGGCTGGCGCCTCAGGCCGCGAAGACCGCCCCCGCGTGGGCGTTGCCCAGGGACGTGTCGATGCGGTGCGTGAGCGCGGGCTGGATGCGCAGGTCCGCCAGGTTCTCGCCGACCACGGCGGGCACCAGGCGCCCGCCTTCGACGGCGGCGCGCGGTGCCGACTCGCGGGGCGCGTCGAGCGCGTCGACCTGGTCGGGGACGCCCTCGGGCACGCCGTGCTCCACCGAGGTCAGCGCGCCGATGTCGGTCGCCACGTGGTGCAGCAACTCCGACAGCGGCAGCTCCAGGGCGTCGCAGATGGCCGCGAGCAGCTCGCTGGACGCCTCCTTGCGGCCGCGTTCGACCTCAGAGAGGTAGCCCAGGCTGACCCGCGCGGAGCGGGAGACTTCCCGCAGCGTGCGCTGCTGGTTGGTGCGGGCGTGTCGGAGCCGATCACCGATCGCCTCGCGCAAGAGCACGGTCATCGCGCACCTCCCTTCCTCGGCGGACCCTGGCCGAGCACCGAACCCGTCCGGGGTCGCTGCCGGAGCGGGGACTGCGCGTGGCCGTCACACTGACAACGTTACCGAGAGGAACTGACACCGCGCAGCGACTTCCCGGGTAGTCCGCCAAGAGCGAACGAGCGGACCGGCTGGAATGTTCCCAGCTGGACCCGGGCGAGGGCACTGCGGAGCGCGTCCCGTCGGACACCGACCGTGATCGTAACCTCACTCGAAAAGCGTACCTAGTTCCCCGGCGATCAGCTCAAGCGCCGCCCGAACGGCCGCGGCGCGCACGTCCTCCCGGCCGCCTGCCTCGGCGACCACCCTGGTCCGCACACCGGCGCGACCGGCCAGCGCCACGTGCGCGGTGCCCGCGGGCACGCCGTCTTGCGGGGCGGGCCCGGCGACGCCGGTGAGCCCGACGCCGATGCTCGCGCCGCACCGGTCCCGGGCGCCGTTGGCCAGGTGGACGGCCACTTCCGGGTCGACCGCGCCGCGTTCGGCGAGCAGCGCGGCGGGCACGCCAGCCAAGGTCGTCTTCAGGTCGGTCGCGTAGACCACGAGCCCGCCCCGCACGACCGCGCTGGCGCCGGGGACGCTGGTCAGCACGGCGGTCAACAGGCCCGCGGTGAGCGACTCGGCGGTCGCGACCGTCTCGCCGCGCCTCCGCAGGGCCTCGACCAGCGCGGCCACGGACGCCGAGGACAGGCCCGGGACCAAGGCGAGCGCGGTCACGAGGCGAGCGCGCGCAGGCCGCGGGCGCGCAGTCGGATGGCGCGGATCACATAATCGATTCCCGTGACCACGGTCAGCGCGACCGCGAGGCCCATCACCGCCCACGACAGCGGCGTGAGCCAGTCGGGCAGCGGGATCAGGAACAGCGCGATCGCCAGCACCTGGGCCAGGGTCTTGGCCTTGCCGCCGCGGCTGGCCGGGATCACGCCGTGGCGGATCACCCAGAACCGCAGCAGGGTCACCCCGATCTCCCGCACGGCGATCACCAGCGTCACCCACCAGGGCAGCTCGCCGAGCAGGCTGAGTCCGACCAGCGCGGCTCCGGTGAGCGCCTTGTCCGCGATCGGGTCGGCGATCTTGCCGAAGTCGGTGATCAGGCCGTGTTTGCGGGCGAGCCTGCCGTCGACGTGGTCGGTGATAGAGGCGACGCCGAACACCGAGGCCGCGACGAGCCGCCAGAAGGTGTCGTGGCCGCCGTCGGCGAACAGGGCGTAGAGGAACACCGGCACCAGGGCCAGGCGGGACATCGTGAGCAGGTTCGCCACGTTGAGCAGCGGCACCTGGGTCGGCTCCGGCAGCGCGGCTGCCGCCGGGGGCGGCGCGGCCACCGGTGGGACGGGTTCCCGCTCGGCTGCGGGGGCCTCGGTGCACCCCTCGTCGCCGACGGTCTCGCCCGGCCCGCCGGTCGCCGCGGAACTCACGGCGACTCCACCGCCGCGCGCGGCACGATCTCGATCGGCTCGACGATCAGGTCGACGCCCGCGCTGTCGACAACGCGGCACCGCACCAGGTCGCCGACCTCGAACTTCGCCACGTCGAACTCGTCGCTGTCGAGGACGACGCACTCGCCGTCGACCTCGGGCGCCTGGTGGGCGGCGCGGCCAGCGCAGTCCTCGTCCTCGGACTCCGGGCGCTCGATGAGCACGACCACCTCCGAGCCGATCCGGTCTTCCGCGCGTTGCGCGGTCAGCTCCTCGACCAGCGCGGAGATCCGGGCGACGCGGGCGTCGATGGTGTCGGCGTCGAGCTTGCCGTCGAGCTTCTCGGCCTCGGTGCCGTCCTCGTCGGAGTAGCCGAACACGCCCACCGCGTCGAGCCTGGCCTCGGTGAGGAAGCGGGCGAGTTCGTCCACGTCGGCCTCGGTCTCGCCGGGGAAGCCGACGATGACGTTGCTGCGGATGCCCGCGGCCGGGGCGAGGTCGCGGATCTGGCGCACCAAGGCCAGGAAGGAGTCGGTGTCGCCGAAGCGGCGCATCCGGCGCAGCACCCGCTCGCTGGAGTGCTGGAAGGACATGTCGAAGTAGTCGGCGACATTGGGGGTGGTGGCGATCGCGCGCACCAGGTTCGGCCGGGTCTCCGCCGGTTGCAGGTAGGAGACCCGGACGCGGTCGATGCCGGGGATGGCGGCCAGGCGGGTGAGCACGGCCTCCAGCGCGCCTTGGCCCGCGTGCTCGCGGCCGAGGTCCTTGCCGTAAGAGGTCGAGTTCTCGCTGACGAGCACCAGTTCGCGCACGCCCTGGCCCGCCAGCCAGGCGCCTTCGGCGACGATCTCGTCGGGCAGCCGGGACACGAACGAGCCGCGGAAGGACGGGATCGCGCAGAACGAGCAGCGGCGGTCGCAGCCAGAGGCGATCTTGAGCGAGGCCACCGGGGCGTCGTCGAGCCGCTTGCGCAGGATCGTCGGCCCCCAGGCGTGCCCGGGGACGGTCACGTCAGCGGCTGCCTCTTGGCGGCGCACGGGCGTGATCGGCAGGAGGGTGCGCCGGTCGACCGGGGTGTGCGCGGGGATCGCGTGGCCGGAGACGACCTCGCCGAGGCGCTCGGCGAGGTCGGGATAGTGGTCGAAGCCGAGGACCGCGCTGGCCTCGGGCAGGCTGTCGGCCAGTTCGGCGCCGTAGCGCTCGGCCATGCAGCCCACGGCGACGACCTTGGCGCCGGTGTCGGCGGCGGCGAGCAGGGTGTCGACCGAGTCCTTCTTCGCCGACTCCACGAAGCCGCAGGTGTTGACGACGATGACGTCGGGCGCTTTGTCGTCGTCGGCGGCGAGGTCCACCAGCTCCCATCCGCCGCCGGACAGGCGGCCAGCCAGCTCCTCGGAGTCGACCTCGTTGCGCGCGCAACCGAGGGTGAGCATGGCGACACGTCGGGACGTGGACGGAGAAGACACGGTCAAAGGGTAACCGCCGGGTGTCCGCGGGCTTGACCCGAGCGGACCGGCGGCGAAAACGGGGCCGGTCCCAGGTGTGCGAAGGTTCACCGCGGACGCCCTACCGGCCACACGATAGAACTGTGCGCGGCGGACTAAGACCAGGGGCGGACTTGTCAGCCGAGCGCAGTTTTTCACCCCGTGCCGATTTGTGACGTGAGCGCGGTCTCCCGGTAAGGCAAAGTGATCAGGTCAGGATCGGACGACGAGGGTGGCTGGTAGGCGCATGGCCAGGGGAAAGCATCGCAAGAGGCGGAATCTGGCGGGGGTCGCGGCGGTCGTGCCGTTCGCGGTCGTGTTCGTCGTCTCCAGCGGCGACCAGCCCACTCCGCCCGGGCTCGCGGGGGCCGACGCGGGCTACCCGGTGCCGCCCGAGCTGTCGATGCCGGTGCGGGCGCCGGACGGCGACCTGGCCGTCGACGGGTCGCTGCCCGCCGACCAGGGACTGACCCCGGAGCTTGCCGCCGCGCTCGCGGCGAACCAGCCGGTTCCAGCCGCCGCGGACTCGCAGGCGTCGGCGACGCCGGAACAGGGCGTCCCGAATATCGCGCTGCGCGCCTACAGCCGCGCCGAGGAGCTGATGGCGATCGCGCAGCCCGGCTGCGGGATCAAGTGGTGGCTACTCGCGGGCATCGGGCGGGCGGAGACCAGCCACGCCCTGGGCGGCAGCACCGACGGCAACGGCACGACGACCGCGCCGATCCTGGGGCCCGTGCTCGACGGCAACGGCTACGCCATGATCCACGACACCGACGGCGGCGTCTGGGACGGCGACCGGGTGTGGGACCGCGCGGTGGGGCCGATGCAGTTCATCCCCGGCACCTGGGAGGTCTACGGCATCGACGGCAGCGGCGACGGCGTGGCCAGCCCGCACAACATCTTCGACTCCGCGCTGGCCGCGGCCCGGTACCTGTGCTCGGGCGGGGAGAACCTGTCGACCGCCGAGGGCCAGGCGCGCGCGGTCTTCCGCTACAACCACTCCGACGCCTACGTGCGGACCGTGCTGACCTGGGCGACCGCCTACGGCGCGGGCGCGGCGCCGTCCGCGCCGCCGGAGGCCGATCCGGGCCAGCAGGTGCTCGCGGTGCCCGCGCCGGACGCGCCCGGCGTCGCCGGGCAGCCGCAGGCGGCCGACAGCGCGCGGCAGATCGTCGACCCGGCGGCCCCGGTCGCCGGTGTCCAGGTCCCCGGCGTCCAGGCTCCCGCTGTCCAGGCTCCCGCCGTGGCGGTCCCGCCGGTCGCGCAGCAGCCCGCGCCCAAGCCACCCGCGCCAGCACCTGCCCCCGCGCCAGCACCAGCGCCGCCCGCCCCGGCGCCTGCTCCGGCCCCCGCGCCCGCGCCTGCCCCAGCACCGGCGCCCAATCCCGCGCCGCCGTCGTACCCCGGAACCGGTTACTACGACTGGACGAAGTGGCTTCCCTGGAAGCCGTGAGTCCACTTCGGACCCGTTGAGGACAGTCCTCCTGGGACTGTCCTCAACGGACTGAGAGCGGTCAGACGCGCTCGAACACCGCCGCAAGACCCTGGCCGCCGCCGATGCACATCGTCTCCAAGCCGTAGCGGGCCTCGCGGCGGTCGAGTTCACGCAGCAGGGTGCTCAGGACCCGGGCGCCGGTCGCGCCGAGCGGGTGGCCGAGGGAGATGCCCGAGCCGTTGACGTTGGTGCGGTCCCAGTCCGCGTCGGCGAACTTCCACTCCCGGCTGACGGCGAGCACCTGCGCGGCGAACGCCTCGTTTAGCTCGATGAGGTCCATGTCGGCCAGGGTGAGGCCAGCACGGGCCAGCGCCTTCTCGGTGGCGGGCACGGGGCCCAGGCCCATGGTCTTGGGCGGCGCGCCCGCGGCCGCCCAGCTCACCAGCCGGGCCAGCGGGCGCAGGCCCAGTTCGGCGGCCTTCTCCGGGGTGGTGACCAGGCAGGCCGCCGCGCCGTCGTTCTGGCCGCTGGCGTTGCCCGCGGTGACCGTGGCGTCCGGGTCCTGCCTGCCCATGATCGGGGTGAGCCCGGCCAGCGTCTCCAGGCTCGCGTCGGCGCGCGGGTGCTCGTCGCGGTCGACCACGGTGTCGGGCTGACGGCGCTTCCCGGGCACGGTGACCGGCACGATCTCGTCGGCGAACAGGCCGGTCTCGATGGCGGTGACCGCCCGCTGGTGCGAGCGCACGGACAGCTCGTCCTGCTCGACGCGGCCGATGCCGTACTCGCGGCGCAGGTTCTCCGCGGTCTCGACCATGCCGCCGGGCACGGGAAAGTTCACCCCGCCCGCGGTGACCCGGGCGCGGGCGAGCCGGTCGTGCAGCTCGATGCCGGTCCCCTTGACGCCCCAGCGCATGGCCGTGGAGTAGAACTCGACCTGGCTCATGTTCTCCGCGCCGCCCGCGAGCACGACGTCGTTGACGCCGGTCTGCACCCGCATGGCGGCGTCGATGACGGCTTGGAGGCCGGAGCCGCAGCGGCGGTCGACCTGGACGCCGGGGACCGTCACCGGCAGACCCGCGTCGAGCGCGGCGACCCGGCCGAGCGCGGGCGCCTCGGCGTTGGGGTGGCACTGGCCGAACACCACGTCCTCGATCACGCCCGGGGCGATGGCGGTGCGCCGCAGCAGTTCCCTGATCACCGTCGCGGCCAGGGTGGCCACCCCGACGTCGGCGAGCACGCCGCCGAACCGCCCGACCGGGGTCCGGACCGGCTCGCAGATCACTGCCTCGCGCATGGCGCTCCTCTGACGTCGCTGCTCGGGATCGTTGTTCGGGTCCGATTCTGCCCCGCCTTCGGAGTGCCCGGCTACCGACTGGTAGTTGACGTCGGGCACGAGCCCTGGCGAGCGTGCGGGCCGCTCACTTTCCCGGCCATGGCCACCCACCGGGCACGGACCAGGAGCTCGGGACCACCCGGCGCGCGGCGATGTGGCGCGACAGCCGGGAGTGAGAGGGCTATTTTCTCCCGTTGTGAAACCGCTGGTGCGCAGGGCGCGAACAACCGACGTCCGGGCCATGAAGGCCGTGATCGACACCTACGTGGGCAAGGTGCTGCTCGCCAAGGCGTTGGTGACCCTGTACGAGGACGTGCAGGAGTTCTGGGTGGCCGACCTCGACGGTGAGATCGTCGGCTGCGGGGCGCTGCACGTGCTGTGGGAGGACATCGCCGAGATCCGCTCCATCGCCGTGCTGCCCCAGGCGCTCGGCCATGGCGTCGGCCACGCGATCGTGGAGCGGCTGATCGCGGTGGCCCGCGACCTCGGCCTGGCCCGGATCTTCGTGCTGACCTTCGAGACGGAGTTCTTCGCCCGGCACGGGTTCGTCGAGATCGACGGCACGCCGGTGAGCCCGGAGGTCTACGCGGAGATGCGCCGGTCGATGGACGAGGGCGTCGCGGAGTTCCTCGACTTGGAGTACGTCAAGCCCAACACCCTGGGCAACAGCCGGATGCTGCTCAAGCTCTGACCGGGCGAACTGCCTCGACGGCGGGGCCTTCTGGGGTTGACGCCCGCCGGGACAGGGGTGCCGAAAACCGGCAAAACCGTTGGCGCGCTTGGACTTTCGCTGCCGGACACGAATCGTTCCGCTGCGGTAGGCCGAACGGTGGTTTCAGAAAACGCACAGCGCGGGCGTAATGATCTCACCGACTCCACACGTGGGTCGGACTGTCCTGAGGGAGTTGAACACGTGCCCACGTCCACCCTGCGTCGTGTCGCGCGCGGCGCGGTCTCGTCCATCGCCGTCACCGCCGCCCTGGTCGCCGGAGCCGGAACCGCCGCCGCCGACCTGAGCCAGAGCCAGCTTCAGGCCACCACCGACAACTACCTGTTCACCCAGAGCCTGTCGCAGTTCCAGACCACCCGGGCGAGCCAGCCCTACGCCAACCAGCTCGACTGGTCCTCCGACGGGTGCTCCAACTCCCCGGACAACCCGTTCGGCTTCAACTTCGTGCGCGCCTGCTACCGGCACGACTTCGGCTACCGCAACTACAAGCGCCAGGGCAGATTCAACGAGACCACGCGCCTGTCGATCGACAACAAGTTCAAGTCCGACCTCTACACGATCTGCGCGGGCAACTGGGCCTGCAACCGCACCGCGGACGTCTACTACGCCGCCGTGCGCCAGTTCGGCAACAGCTGAGGATGGAAGCGGGGTCGTGGCGTGCCACGACCCCGCTTCACCGCGTCAGCCCTGGTACGGCGGCTGGCCCGGCTGCTGCGGGTAAACCTGCTGCTGCGGGTGGCCGCCCTGCTGCGGGTACCCCGGCTGCTGGGGATATCCCTGCTGCTGGGGCTGCTGGGGGTAGCCCGGCTGCGGCTGCTGCGGGTAGCCACCCTGGGCCGGGTAGCCGCCCTGCTGCGGGTAACCCTGCTGCGGGTAGCCCGGCTGCTGCGGGTAACCGCCCTGCTGGGGGTAGCCGCCCTGGGGGTAGCCCGGCTGCTGGTAACCGCCACTGGCCAGGTGCGCGGCGAACTGCGGGTCCGCGACCGGGCCGACGTAGCGGGCCTTGCCGAAGCCGAGGATGCAGTACCCGATGAAGCTGAAGAAGATCAGCACGAGCGCGAACGCGCCGCTCTTGCCGAACGCCTTCGCCAAGTCGACCATCACCATGATGAGGATGACGATGTTGACCAGCGGGATGAGCAGCAGCACCAGCCACCAGCCCGGCCTGCCGACGATCTTGAGCAGGGTGTAGGTGTTGTAGAACGGGACGATGGCCGCCCACCCCGGTTTCCCGGCCTTGGTGAAGATCTTCCACATGGCGATGATGATCACCAGCAGGAAAGCCAGACCGATCAGGGACATGGCCACCATGGCGCCGACCGGGAGGTCGGACGAGTACGTGGTGTTGTAGTAGTAGTCGGGCTGCTGCACTCCGGATGGTCCTTCCTCGGGCACGCCACGACGAGGGCGCGCGACTGTCCGCGCGTACCATCCCTGGCCCAGCGCCGCCGTGGTGCGGATCAGCCGAGTCGTTAGCGGTTCGAGACCTAACCGGTCTTCAGTCCGGGTCCTGATCTGCCGAAGGCCCGCCGCGGATCGTCCACAGCACGTTCTCCAGCTCGTCCGGCTTGATCAGCACCTCGCGCGCCTTGGAGCCCTCGGACGGGCCCACCACGCCGCGGGTCTCTAGCAGGTCCATCAGGCGGCCCGCCTTGGCGAACCCGACGCGCAGCTTGCGCTGGAGCATCGACGTCGAGCCGAACTGGGAAGTGACGATCAGCTCGGTGGCCTGCACGAGCAGTTCGAGGTCGTCGCCGATGTCGGGGTCGATCTCCTTCTGCTCGCCGGGCTTGGCCGCGGTGACGCCGTCGGTGTAGTCCGGCTGCGCCTGCTCCTTGGTGAACGCCACGACCGCGGCGATCTCCTCGTCGCTGACGTAGGCGCCCTGCACGCGCACCGGCTTGGACGCGCCCATCGGCAGATAGAGCCCGTCACCCATGCCGATCAGCTTCTCCGCGCCCGGCTGGTCGAGGATGACCCGCGAGTCGGTGAGCGAGGACGTGGCGAAAGCCAGCCGCGACGGCACGTTCGTCTTGATCAGGCCGGTGACCACGTCGACGGAGGGGCGCTGGGTCGCGAGCACCAAGTGGATGCCCGCGGCGCGGGCCTTCTGGGTGATCCGGACGATGGCGTCCTCGACGTCGCGGGGCGCGGTCATCATCAGGTCGGCGAGCTCGTCCACGATCGCCAGGATGTAGGGGTAGGACCGGTAGTCGCGCTGGCTGCCGGGCGGAGCGGTGATTTCGCCGGACTTCACCTTCTTGTTGAAGTCATCGATGTGGCGGACCCGGTTGGCCTGCATGTCCTGGTAGCGCTGCTCCATCTCCTCGACCAGCCAGGTCAGCGCCGCCGCGGCCTTCTTGGGCTGGGTGATGATGGGCGTGATCAGGTGCGGGATGCCCTCGTACGGGGTCAGCTCGACCATCTTGGGGTCGATGAGGATCATCCGGACCTCGTCCGGGGTGGCCCGGGAGAGCAGCGAGACCAGCATGGAGTTGACGAAGCTCGACTTGCCCGACCCGGTCGAGCCCGCGCAGAGCAGGTGCGGCATCTTCGCCAGGTTCGCGGTGATCATGTGGCCCTCGATGTCCTTGCCGAGGCCCACCACCATCGGGTGGGTGTCGGCCAGCGCCGTCGACGAGCGCAGCACGTCGCCGAGGCGGACCATCTCGCGGTCGCTGTTGGGCACCTCGATGCCCACCGCGGACTTGCCCGGGATCGGCGCGAGCAGCCGCACGTTGTCGGTGGCCACCGCGTAGGCGATGTTCTTGGTCAGGGCGGTGATCTTCTCGACCTTCACCCCTGGGCCCAGTTCGACCTCGTAGCGGGTCACTGTGGGGCCCCGGGTGAAGCCGGTGACCTGGGCGTCGATGGAGAACTGGTCGAGGACCCCGGAGATGGCCTCGATCATGGTGTCGTTGGCCTTGCTGCGCGCCTTGGGCGCGTCGCCGTAAACCAGGATCGACGGGTCGGGCAGCCGGTAGTCGCCGTCCACGACCCGGGTGACGCTGATCGCGTCCGGGTCGGGCTTGGGCTCGGTGACCGGCGGGATCTCCTTGACCTGGGCCCGCGGCCGGGCGGGCTTGACCGGCTCGTCCAGCGGCAGCGTCGGCTGCTCCGGCGCGGCGGCCTCGGCGGCCTGCTGCCCGCGGCGGGGCGACTTGCGCGGCTTGAGCGGCGGCTCGGCCTCGATCTCGAACGGCTCGTCCGCCGCGCTGTCGTCGGGTTCCTTGCCCAGTTCGCGCAGCCGGGTCGGGACGTCGCGGATGCGGGTGCCGGTGAACACCAGCACCCCGAAGCCGAGCACCAGGACCAGCACCGGGATCGCGACCCACGCGGTGACGCCCTTGGCGAGGAGGCCGCCGGAGAGGTAGCCCAACGCCCCGCCCGCGTACATGCGGCCGTCGTTGTCGGCGGGCAGGCCGGTGAACACATGCAGGATGCCCAGTAGTGCCAGCAGCACCAGCAGCGACCCGACGACCAGGCGCGGGCGCTTCTCCGGTTGCGGGTCCGACCGCATCATGGCGACGCCGATGACGAGCAGCACCAGCGGCAGCGCGACGGTGAGCGCGCCGAAGACCGTGCGCACCCCGTACTCCAGCCAGCCGCCGACCTGGCCCGCCGCGCCCCACCAGACCGCCGCGCCGAGCACGACGCCGAGGGCGAGCAATGCGAAGCCCGCTCCGTCGCGGCGGTGCGCCGGGTCGAGTTCCTTGGTGCGGCCGATGGCGCGCGCGATCGAGCCGACGCCCTTGGCGAGCAGGCCCCAGCCGGAGGCGAGCACGCCCTTGCTCGGCGGGGGCGGCGGCTTGCGGGCGGGCGCGCGCCGGGCCGGGGCGCGGGAGGCCGCGGGTTTGCGCGTGCCCGTGCTCTTCGCGCCCGAGCCCCGGGCGCCGGTGCTCTTGCCGCCCGCGCTCTTGGCGCCGGAGGTTCTGGCGCTGGAGTTCTTGGAGCCCGCGCTCTTGGATGTCGTCGACCGGCTCGCCATAGACCACACGGTAGTCGGCCCCACTCTCCTGTCCCAGGGGTCACTCCTGTCACAGAGAGCGCGCGACCTGGCCTGCCGCGTCACCCCGGGGCATGTCATGCTCTCGCCCATGGTTGCGCTGCGCAGCGACGCTGACGAGCCGACACGCCGTGGTGGCTCCGTCGCGGACACTCCATTGGTGTGGCGGGTGATGAACGCCATCGATCGGGCGCTGGTCCGCTCGGTCGGTCGGATCGAGGTCACCGGGGCGTTTCCCGAGGAGCTGCGCGGCAAGCCCGTGCTGGTCGCGGCGAACCACATCGGCATGTTCGACCCGTTCGTGCTGATGGCCGCGTGCCACCGGGTCGGGTTCCTGCCCCGGTTCATGCTCACCGCGGGCCTGCTCGACGCGCCGGTGCTGGGCTACTTCCTGCGCAAGAGCGGCCACCTGCGCGTCGACCGGGGCAAGTCGAACATCGTCGAGGCGTTCGACCGGGCCACCGACGCCCTCAAGACCGCCCGCGTCCCGCTGCTGCTCTACCCCGAGGGCCGCGTCAGCCGGGAGCCGGGGCTGTGGCCCGAGCGCGGGAAGACCGGCGCCGCGCGGATGGCGCTGCACGGGAACGTGCCGATCGTGACGATCAGCCAGTGGGGCGCGCACGAGGCCGTTTACTGGGGCACCGAGACGGTGACCGGGTGGCGGGACGTGGTGCCGTTGGTCGTGTCCTTCCTGCGCGCGGTCCGCGACCGGCCGGTGTTCCGGGTGCACTTCGGCGGGCCGGTCGACCTGTCCGGCCTGTCCGCGGACAAGCCCGGCGACGCGATGCGCGCGCACACCCGGATCATGCGGCAGATCACCGCGAACCTGATTCCGCTGCGCGCCGACGAGCCGGACACCCCGCGCTTCCACGACCCGACCCGCCCGTGCGACGCCAAGAGCCCCTGGCGCCCGCGGCCCGACGCGCCGTGATCCGGTAGGCCGATCTCGACGCGCGCCCCGTTGGCTGCTCGTGGCCGATCACGTCGAAAAGCCCTCTGACTCGGCTGACAGTCCGGGAAGGACTATCCATCGAGGACGGCCCACTCGACCCCCAGGCGAGCCTTGGCCGGTGTGCCAAGCGTTCCGAAACCGGGTCCCCGGCGCCGCGGGAGCCTCGTGGAACCCGGCCACACCGGGTTCGTCATTGTTCACCGTGATTTCACAACTCCGTTGCTCAATGACCGGCCGGTTTACGCATCCACCCGTGCGCATAGCCGCACAAAACCGCTGACCACGGGAAACTCACCCGGCACGAGTGCCTCACCGCGGCGGACTCCGCCTGGTGGAACGCCGAAGCCGAGGTGTGGCGATCACCCGCCGGGCGGGCGGAAACCCTTGCGGCAGTGGGAAACCGGCGTTTAACCGCCGCACCCGAACCGTCACACGCCCGACACCCTGGCCCGGGTCCGCTCTGCCCGACTCCCGCCAACTTCTCCCAAAAATCGGTAAGGTTAAGAAGGAAACGTCCCAAGCACCACGTCAGCACCACGTCGTCAGGCCCCGACCGCGCGGCCGACCGAGGCGCGCCAGTGCTCAGAAGTAAACGGACAACACCGGCAAATCGGTAGGATGATCACGGAAGCGCCGGGACGCGTCCCGCGTCAGTCGACCTGTCAGGCAGAGCGAGGGGGACAGAGCACGTTGTCACCGCACCTACCGACCACGACAGCCGCCGCCCACCGCGACCAAGGGGCGCTCGACGACGAGACCCCGCCCTGGCCAATGTTCACCCGGTTGTGTGAGAGCCGCGCCGCGCTTCCGGCGCGAACACGCAGCGGAGCCCCGTCCCGAGAACGTCGGCGAACCGATTCGGCGCGGTGCAGGCGGCCGCGGCGAATCCGCAGAAGCGAGCCCGCGCGGTTATCCACCCGTCCCGCGGCGCGAAATCGGTATCAGCAGGCATAAAGCAGCGTTCGACCAGGTCAGACTGTTCCGAACCCGCTCGCGCGAGACGACGGTTGACACCCGGAAATGAGAACGTCACAGCAATTCCGGCGCGGCGGGCCGCGCCGACATCGCCCCGCCCGAATGCACGACATTCCGGCGAACACGGGCGTCCAAACCGGAATACCCGCCTCTCCCCCACCCGGAAGAGGTTGTGCTCCCGGACCAGCGTCGACACCGGGAGCGGTCGGCCGTGCCCACCGGCACCGAGCCCCCGACAAGCCGACGACCAGCGGTGACGCCGCCCAGAACGGCCTCCCGACCGACTCGGCCCCCGGTTCGACCACTCACCAGGCGTCACGCAGGCCCCGAGGAGCACGCCACGAGCGCATTGACTGTTGTTTTACTTTCGCCGCTCGACGCCGCGCTCGACCAGTGGCCTTGGCGGCGCCGAACCACTCCGCGGCGAACCCGCTCCGCCCGTCTTCATCTGTCCCGGCAATGCGCGCATTCGCGCACGTAGATGGCACTCGACGCACTCCAGACGCGCTCCCAAGGACGCCAGCGCCCCGGTCACGCAAGTCCGCCAGCATCCGTCGAATGAGGCATTAATCACGTCAAGTTCACCCGGTCGAGTGAAGGCAAACCTCACACTGTCGTCACGGGAACCTGGCATAGTAAAAATAAGTTTACTTGACGGGCGCGACAGGTCGTGGCCTATCGGTCACCATGTGCTTACGCCGCTCGTCCGTGCATCGGCGCACAGAGTTCCCCTTTCCTTGGATCAGGAGGTTCCCAATGGGTTCCGTACGCACCAACGGCCACGCCCACGCCCCGCCGCGCGACCGATTGCGGCAGTGGCTGGGCCAAGACGCCCGGTATGACTTCTCCGCCTCGCTCGTCGTCTTCCTCATCGCCGTGCCGCTGTCGCTCGGCATCGCCGCCGCCTCCGGCGCGCCCGTCCTCGCGGGCCTGATCGCCGCCGTCATCGGCGGTGTCGTCGCCGGTGCGCTCGGCGGCTCGCCGTTGCAGGTCAGCGGCCCAGCGGCGGGTCTCACCGTGGTCGTCGCCGAGCTGGTCAACCAGTTCGGCTGGGCCACGACGTGCGCGATCACCGTTCTCGCGGGCGCCCTGCAGCTCGTGCTCGGCGCCTGTCGGATCGGCCGCGCCGCACTCGCCGTCTCCCCCACTGTCGTCCACGCCATGCTCGCGGGCATCGGCGTGACCATCGTCCTCGGCCAGCTGCACGTCCTCTTGGGCGGCGCGCCGGGAACATCCGCCTGGGAGAACGTGCGCGACCTGCCCGGCCAGATCGTAGGGTTCAACGACTCCGCGGCGATCCTGGGGCTGCTGGTCATCGCGACCCTGGTCCTGTGGCCGAAGCTTCCCGCGAAGTTCCAGGTGGCGCCCGGTCCCCTGGTGGCGGTCGTGCTCGCCACCGTGCTCGCCTCGATCGCCCCGTTCGACGCCGCACGGGTGTCGCTGCCCGAGTCGCCGCTGGCCGCGATCCAGCTCCCCGAACTGCCCGAGCAGGGCCAGTGGGGCGCCTTCGCGGTCGGCGTGCTGACGATGACGATCATCGCCAGCGTCGAGAGTCTGCTCTCGGCCGTCTCGGTGGACAAGATGCGGCCGGGTCACCGCAGCGACCTGAACCGGGAGCTGATCGGCCAGGGCAGCGCGAACATCGCCTCCGGCATGCTCGGCGGCCTGCCGGTGACCGGTGTGATCGTGCGCAGCTCCACCAACGTCGCCGCGGGGGCGCGCACCCGCGCTTCCGCGGTGCTGCACGGAGTCTGGGTGATGCTGTTCACCGTGCTGCTGGTCAGCCTGGTGGAGCGCATCCCGATGGCCGCGCTGGCCGGGCTGCTGGTCGTCATCGGCACGAAGCTGGTGCGCGGCAACGACATCCGCGCCGCCCGCCAGCACGGCGAGCTGCACGTCTACCTGATCACCATCGCGGGCGTCGTGCTGCTCAACCTGCTCGAAGGCGTCCTCATCGGACTCGCGGTCGCGATGCTCGGCATGCTGCGCCGGGTGGTGTGGGCGCGGGTCCGGGTGGAGAAGGACTCCGACAGCGACGAAAACGGCCGCCCGCACTACGCGGTCATCGTCGAGGGCACGCTGAGCTTCCTGTCGGTGCCCCGCCTGTCCCGGGTGCTGGCGCAGGTGCCCGACGGCACGTCCGTCCACTTGGAACTGGTGGTCGACTACCTCGACCACGCCGCCTACGAGCACCTCTCCGCCTGGCAGCGCCAGCACGAGGACACCGGCGGCGTCGTGGTCGTGGACGAGATCGGCGGCCCGGGAACCGATTCCCGGCGCGGCATGCCGCGCTGGTTCTCGCCCTGGTCGCACTGGCAGGGCAGCGAGCCGGTCGTGATCCCGCGGCAGACCCGAGGCGATGACGGCGACGGCGGCAACGATCACGCGCTGCGGCCGCTGGTCACCGGCGCGCGGGAGTACCACCGCCGCGGCGCCCCGGCGATGCGCCCGCACCTGCGCAGGCTCGCGGGCGCGCAGAGCCCGCACGCGGTCTTCCTGACCTGTGCGGACTCGCGGATCGTGCCCAACGTGATCACCGCGTCGGGCCCCGGCGACCTGTTCACGATCCGCAACGTCGGCAACCTGGTGCCCGACCCGCTGCTGACCGGCGACATGTCGGTCCACGCCGGTGTGCGGTACGCCCTGGACAACCTGGGCGTGCCGACCCTGGTGGTGTGCGGGCACTCCGGCTGCGGCGCGATGACCGCCCTGCTCAACGGCCCGGAGGGGGACGACCCCATCGCCCAGTGGCTGCGCTGGGGCAAGCCCAGCCTCGACGCCTGGCGCTCTGGCCACCCGCTGGGCAAGCGCGCCGCGATCGACGGCTGGTCCGAGGTGGATCAGCTGGCCATGGTCAACGTCGCCGTGCAGCTTGAGGCCCTCCGGGCGATCCCCGGGGTGGCCGAGAGCGGCGTGCGCCTCGTCGGCCTGTTCTTCGACATCCCGACCGGGAACCTCCTGATGCTCGACGGAGACCAGTTCTCCCCGATGCCGGGAACGAACGCGGCACTCACGGTCTGACCGCGCGCGACCCCGGTGGGGGGGGGGGGGGGGGGGGGGGGGGGGGGGGAGGGGGGGGGGGGGGGGGTTGGGGTTGGGTGGGGGGATCCCGGCCGGTT
>NZ_JBVJIN010000031.1:0-20021 GCF_055586285.1 Actinokineospora sp. NPDC051303 | reverse complement strand
CGCGCACCTGCACCCCCCCCACACCCACCCCCCCCCCCCCCCCCCCCCCCTCCCCCCCCCCCCCCTCCCCCCCTCCCCCCCCCCCCCCCCCCCCCCCCCCCCCCACCGGCATGACTAGGCGGGTTTCTCGTATCGGACGGCCATCGCCTGCGCGGGTCGATGCCGTACTCGACGGCGTGGTGCTGCTTGTGGACCCTTGTCCGCCAGGACCCGGTCCGGTCTAGGTGCGGCCTGCTGGTCCATGAAACACGACCTAGCCGCCGTTGGACGGCTGGTAGGTGTCCGCGGCGCGGGCGGTGGGACCGCCGAGGTGGGCGGTCGCGTCGAGGAAGACGCGGCCGAGTGCGGCGCGGGCGCGCACCGCGGGGTGGGTGCCGCCGAAGTCCTCCGGGTCGCCCTGGCTCTGGGCGAAGATCGCGTAGGTCAGCAGCGAGGCGCCCGCGGCGTCGAAGACGACGCCCGCCTCGTTGCGGCCGTCGGCGAACCAGCCCGCCTTGGTGGCGACCCGGGCGCGTTCGGCCGAGGACATCTCGCGCCGGATGCCGTCGGTGAAGGCGGCCGGTGAACGCAGGATCTTGAGCAGGTAGGCGGTCGACTCGGCCGACAGAAGGGTTCCGGCGGCGAGCGCCCGCAGCAGGTCGTGGGTCTCGCGGGGCGTGGTCTTGCCGAGGAAGAACCGGTTGGGGTTGGCGACCGGCACGACCTGGGTCCGCGGGAATCCCTTGGCCACCAGGATCTCGTTGAGTTCCAGCGCGGGGCATACCAGCCCACACAGCCGGACCGCGGTGTCGTCGGAGACGGTCAGCAGCAGCGCGAGGGCGTGGCCGACGGTGACCGAACTGGGGTAGGCGCCGTCGAGCGGGAAGACGCCGTCGCCGGTCGGGATCACGATGTCCGCGGTGACCTCAAGGCGCTGGTCGAGGCGGACCAGGCCGCGGTCGACCTTGTCCAGCACAGCGACGGCCACCGCGACCTTGTTCACGCTGTACGCCTCGACCACGTCGTCCGCGTGGTCGGCGACGACCGGCTCGGCCAGGCTGATCATCGCCTGCCACGCGCCGCCCGCCCGCGCTGTCTGCCGCCGGTAGGCCTGTCGAATCCGCAAAGCGGGCGCCAGCGCGTCGGCGGCGGCCGGGGTCGCGAGCGGAATGGCCGAGGCGACCGCGCCGGTGGCGGCCAGTCCGAGCACGGCACGACGGTTGAGCGCGGGTCCCACTGATCCTCCACGGTCGAGCGACGGGGCAGTCCTGTTCTACTGGACGAACTGCCCCGCCGTGGGCCGAATGGGAACGATGGTCAGACCGGAATGACGGTGGGCACGATCATCGGGCGCCTGCGGTAGGTGTCGGCGACCCAGCGGCCCACCACCCGCCGCACGGCTTGGGCGATGCGGTGGGTGTCGGTGATGCCTTCGGACTCGGTGTGCGAAAGCTCCATCTCGACCAGGGACACCACGCCGTCGAGGGCCTTCGGGTCGTCGGAGAAGCCGCGCCCGGAGACCGTGGGCGGGGAGACGGCTCGACCGGTGGTGGAGTCGACGGCGACGGTGATCGCGATGAAGCCGCCCTCGCCGAGGACCAGTCGGTCCGACAGGGTCGACTCCCCCACGTCGCCCACCGAGAGGCCGTCCACGTAGACGTGGCCGACTTCGACGCGCCCGGAGATGGCCGCGCGCCCGTCGATCATGTCGACCACCACGCCGTCCTCGGCGATGACCACGTGGTCGGCGGGGACGCCGGTCTGCACCGCCAGCGCCGCGTTCGCCCGCAGGTGCCGCCACTCGCCGTGCACGGGCATGACGTTGCTGGGGCGCACCGCGTTGTAGAGGAACAGCAGTTCGCCCGCTGGCGCGTGCCCGGAGACGTGCACCTTGGCGTTGCCCTGGTGGACCACGTGCGCGCCGAGCCGGACCAGGCCGTTGACCACGCCGAACACCGCGTTCTCGTTGCCGGGGATCAGCGAGCTGGCCAGGACCACAGTGTCGCCCGGGCGGATCGAGATCTGCCGGTGCTCGCCGCGCGCCATCCGGGACAGCGCCGACAGCGGCTCGCCCTGGGAGCCGGTGGAGACGAACAGCACCTGGTCCTCGGGCATGGCCATGGCCTCGTCCAGGTTGACCAGCAGGCCCGAGGGCACGTTGAGCAGGCCCAGGTCGGCGGCGATGCCCATGTTGCGCACCATCGACCGGCCGACCAGCGCGACCCGGCGGCCGTGCTCGACGGCGACGTCGAGGACCTGCTGCACACGGTGCACGTGGCTGGCGAAGCAGGCCACGATGACCCGCTGGCTGGCGCGGGCGATGACGCCGTCGAGGACGGGGCCGATCTCGCGCTCGGAGATCACGAACCCGGGCACCTCGGCGTTGGTCGAGTCGACCAGGAACAGGTCGACGCCCTCGTCGCCGAGCCGGGAGAAGCCCGCGAGGTCGGTGAGCCTGCCGTCGAGCGGCAACTGGTCGAGCTTGATGTCGCCGGTGTGCAGCACGACGCCCGCCGGGGTGCGGATCGCCACGGCCAGCGCGTCGGGGATGGAGTGGTTGACCGCGAAGAACTCGCAGTCGAACTCGCCGTAGGCGACCTTGTCGCCCTCCTTGACCTCGCGCAGGTTCGGCGAGAGGCGGTGCTCCTTGCACTTGGCCGCGACCAGCGCCAGGGTGAACCGGGACCCGACGACCGGCAGGTCGGGGCGCATCCGCAGGAGGAACGGCACCGCGCCGATGTGGTCCTCGTGGCCGTGGGTGAGCACCAGGGCGTCGATCTCGTTGAGGCGGCCCTCGATGGTGCGGAAATCCGGCAGGATCAGGTCGACGCCGGGCTGCTGGTCCTCGGGGAACAGCACGCCGCAGTCGACGATGAGCAGGCGGCCCGCGAACTCGAAGACCGTCATGTTCCGGCCGATCTCGCCGATGCCGCCTAAGGCGACCACGCGCAGGCCGCCCTCAGGGAGCGGGCGCGGCGGGTTGTTGGGCCACTTGCCCGACGTGGGTGCGTCGCTCACTTGTGCACCGTCCCGGCGCTGGTGTGCGTGGTGGTGGAGATGTAGGCGGCGTTCGCGTCGGCGTGCGCCACCCGGGCGGTCGCCAGGTGCGAGTCGGGGGCGGAGGCGAGCGGGACGCCCGCCTCGGCGAGGTCGCCCGCGATGGCGCGGACCTGCTCGGCGGTCGCGGGCACCAGCGGCAGCCGCGGATCGCCGACGTCGTGGCCGCGCAGCCGCAGCGCCGCCTTGCTGAACACCACGCCGCCGACCCGGCTGAACGCGCGCAGCACCGGCAGCAGGCCGTTGTGGATGTTGCGGGCGGCGACGACCTCGCCCTTCTCGTGACTGTCCAGCATGGACCGCAGCCGCCCGGCGACCACGTGCCCGACGACGCTGACGAAGCCGACGCCGCCGATGGACACCCACGGCAGGTTCAGCGCGTCGTCGCCGGAGTAGTAGGCCAGGTCGGTGCTGGCGATGACCTGGCTGCCCGCGAGCAGGTCGCCCTTGGCGTCCTTGACCGCCTGGATGCGCGGGTGCTCGGCGAGCCTGCGCAGCGTGTCGACCTCGATGGGCACGACCGAGCGCGGCGGGATGTCGTAGAGCATCACCGGCAGCGGCGTGGCGTCGGCGACGGCGGTGAAGTGCGCGAGCAGCCCGGCCTGCGGCGGGCGCGAGTAGTACGGGGTGACCACGAGCAGGCCGTGCGCGCCCGCCTTCTCGGCTTCGCGGGCCAGGTGGACGCTGTGCGCGGTGTCGTAGGTGCCGACCGAGCCGACCACGGTCGCGCGGTCGCCGACGGCCTCGACCACGGCGCGGACCAGGTCGGCCTTCTCGCGGTCGGAGGTCGTGGGCGACTCGCCGGTGGTGCCGTTGACGATCAGGCCGTCGTTGCCGAGTTCCACGAGGTGCCGGGCGAGGTCCTGGGCGCGGTCGAGGTCCACCGCCCCGGTCTCGTCGAACGGGGTGACCATGGCGGTCAGCACCCGGCCGAAGGGACGGCCCGGGGCGGCGGTAGGACATGCGGTCATGGTGGTGACGCTACCTCCTGGTCATGTACCTGCCTGCCGGCAGTGTGTTGTCACGGTGCGCGCCGCCGGGGCGTCCTGCCGCCGGTGGCCGTCGGTGCTATGTCAGTGCCCTGTCGGTGCCGTTGTCGGTGCTATGTCGGTGCCGTTGTCGGGTGCCCGTCAGAGGCCGCGGCTAAGCCCCTGGACCACGCCGATCGAGGACTGCTCGCCCTCGAAGTCGATCCGGGTGGCCGACCGGCCGAACGCGTCGAGCAGCAGTTCGCCGGGCGCGCCGACGATGGCGACGGTGTTCGGGCCGCGTTTCGCCGTCACCGCCTTGCCTTCCGGCGTGCGCAGCACGACGCCGACCGGGCTGTTGCGGAAGTGCAGCTTGGCGGTGCGGGCGACCGCCGTCCACAGAGCACTGTCGCGAGTGGCGTCCGGCGGACGCGGCTCCCAGTCGCCCTCGGCGCGGCGGACGTCCTCGTGGTGGATGAAGTACTCGGCGGTGTTGACCAGCTCGTCGATGACCGGCGGGCGGTAGACCGACAGCAGCGGCGGGCCAGTGCGCACGAGGTCGACCAGCTCCGCCCACGGCTTGGCCGCGTAGCCGCGCTGCACGCGGTCCAGGTAGCCCGCGAGCGGCTTGATCAGGATGCCCGCCGCAGCGTCGATGCGCCGGTCCCGCACGGCCAGGTGGGCGGCGAGGTCCCGGGTGGTCCAGCCGTCGCACAGGGTCGGGGCGTCGGGGCCGACTTCGGTGAGCAGGTCACTCAACCGCGCGCGTTCGTCCCTGGCGACACCCATGCCGCCACCTTACCGAGAGTCAGTTGCGCTTGCTCACGAGGCCGGTTCGACCTGGTTCCCGGTGATCTGCTTGCCGTCTTTGGCCATAAGCACGCAGACCACGGTCTGTTCCCCGCCGTCGGACGCTTCCGCCTCCCAGGTCTCCCGCGCGGGTAGGACTACCGCGAAGGTGAGAGTGTTCTTGCGGTCCGCCTTGACCCGGTCGGTGGAGAACAGCCAGGAGCAGTAGGTCTCGCCCAGGGCTTTGAGCTCGTCGGACAGGTAGGCCCACTTCGCCGAGGAGTTCATCGGGTTCAGGTAGCCGTAGACCTGGAAGTCGAAGGGCTTCTTGCAGTCGGCGTAGGAGTCGAAGCTGGCGTCGCGCTGGAGTTTGCCCCGCCCGCAGTTGCCGTCGGTGATGTTGAACTCGCGCAGGTCGCCGCCCGCGCCGTAGGTGAAGCTCTGGATCGGCGCTGGCTCGCTGCCCGCGGCCGGGGTGGTGATCTCCTTGTGCAGGAAGAACCCGCCGATGCCCGCGGCGACGGCGAGCACCGCGGCGAGAGTGAGCGCGACGGCGGGCCGCACCCCCTTCTTCGCTGGCGGCGCCGGGGACACGACCTGGGTCGGGTGCTGGTGCGGGAAGTAGGCCGTGCCGCCGTTGTGCGCGGTCGGACCGGTCGGCGGCCCCGCCTGCACGTGCGAGAGCAGGCCCCTGACCTGGCCCGCGGTGAGCCGCGCCTGCGGCGAGTTGATCATCAGGCCGGTGATCGCCGAGGCCAGCGCGCCCTGCGCCCGGGTCAGGTACGGCACCTCGTTGAGGATCGCGTGCATCGTCGCCGCGGTCGTGGTGCGCTCGAACGGCGAGTAGCCCTCGATCGCGAAGAACAGGACCGCGCCCAAGGCCCACAGGTCGGAACTGGCGCTGGCCTCTTCGCCGCGGATGCGCTCGGGCGCCATGTAGGTCGGCGAGCCGATGAGGATGCCGCTGGAGGTCAGCCGGGGGTCGTCGAGAGACTGGGCGATGCCGAAGTCGGTGAGCTTCGCGCGGCCGTTGGCGGCCAGCATGATGTTGCTCGGCTTGACGTCGCGGTGCACGATCCCGGCCTGGTGCGCGGCCTCCAGCGCGGAGAGCAGCTGCTCGGCGAGCTTGGCCACCTGGTCCTGGGGCAGCGGGCCGCGCTCGCGCACCACGTCGGACAGGGTGGGCGCCTGGATCAGCTCCATGACGATGTAGGTGACCGGCGCGCCCGCCGGGCCGGGCTCCTGCACGACGTCGTACACGGTGACCACGGCCGGGTCGTTGAGCCGCCCCGCCGTGCGCGCCTCCCGCAGGACCCGCTCCTCGAACACCGCGCGCTCGCTCGCGGGCACCCCCTCGGGCAGGTGCAGCTCCTTGATCGCGACGTGCCGCCCGATCATCCGGTCCTCGGCGAGCCACACCACGCCCATGCCGCCGCGCCCCAGCTCGTGGAGGATGGCGTAGCGACCCGCGACGACCCGGGGGCCGTTCGCCACCGGGGAACCCTGCTCCTGCGACACCCTGCTACCTCCTCAGCCGCCGGAATCCTAGAGCGTCCCCGGCGGCCGGGTGGCGGTTCCCGCCAGTCAGGCGGCGGGCGGGTGCACTTCGTGACCCGCCTCGGCCAGCGCGGCGACGGCCCGGTCGAGGTCGGCGTCGTGGACGAGGATGTGGTCGGTGTCGTAGGTCGACACCGCGAACAGCGAGACGCCCGCCGCGGCGAGCGAGCCCGCCAGCGAGGCCATGATGCCGGTGAGGGTGAACTCCAGCGGCCCGCGCACGGTCAGCAGCCGCCAGCCGGTCTCGTTCCGACCGCCGCTGGGCGCGTGCTCGGTCGGGGCGACCACGGACACCTCGGTGGGCGTGCTGGTCACCGAGACCAGCCCGGCCACGGCGAACAGCTCGGCGGCGACCGGGGTGCCCGGGTCGAGCCGGGTGACGGTGTAGTCCCCCGCGGTGATGTCGATGACGAGGCGCTTCACGCGGCTCAGCCCTCGGCGACGAGCGGGCTGGAGGCGACCTCGGTGCCGTCGGGCAGCGTGGAGATCACGAAGTCGGCGAACACGTTGGCCGCGGCCTTCTGCAGCTCGCGCAGGCACTCCACGGCGAGGGCGCGGATCTCGACGTCGGCGTGCTCGGTGGCGCGCATCGCGATGAAGTGCCGCCAGGCGCGGTAGTTTCCGGTGACCACGATGCGGGTCTCGGTCGCGTTGGGCAGGACCGCGCGGGCGGCCTGCCGCGCCTGCTTCTTGCGCAGGGTCGCGCTGGGGACGTCGGCGAACTTCTCTTCCAAACCGGCGAGCAGCTCGTTGTAGGCGTCCTGGCTGGCCTGGGCGGCGGCGAGGAACTTCGCGTGCAGCACGGGGTCGCTGGCGATCACGTCGGGCTCGACCATGGCGGCCGACTTCTCCGGGACATAGCGCTGGGAAAGCTGCGAGTAGGAGAAGTGCCGGTGGCGGATCAGCTCGTGGGTGAGCGACCGGGAGATGCCGGTGAGGTAGAAGGTGACGCTGCCGTGCTCCAGGACGGACAGGTGGCCGACCTCGATGATGTGCCGGATGTAGCCCGCGTTCGTCGCCGTCGCCGGGTTCGGCTTCTTCCACGACTGGTAGCACGCGCGGCCCGCGAACTCGGCGAGCGCCTCGCCGCCGTCGGCGTCGGTCGACCAGGGCACATCCGCGGGCGCGAAGAACTCCGTCTTGGCGATGAGCTGCACCTTCGGCGACACCGTCTCGGTCACGTGCCCGTCCTTTTCCTTGTCCGCGAACTACGTCGGCCAGCGTAGTCCATGCTGGTGACACCACCGGATGCCTTGACTGACGTCATAAGTGACGTCATGGTGGTGTCATGGACTTGAGCCCGTATATCGCGTCTCTCCGCGACGACCTGACCACCACCGCCTCGGCTGGCGACGACACCACCCGGCGCGCCGCGGCCGTCCTCGCCGCCGTCATCGAGCCGTCTGCCCGGCTGGCGATCATGAACGCGCTCGCCGACCTCGCCGCCGAGGTGACCGCGCACCTGCCCGACCACGTGGTCGAGGTGCGCCTCGACGGCCGTGACGTGCGCGTCGCGGTCACCGACACCCGGCGTGAGCCCGAGGAAAATCACGCGCCGCCCCCGCCGCCCCCGCCGCCGACCGGCGACGGGGGCGACATGAGCCGGATGACCCTGCGGCTGTTCGAGGAGCTGAAGGCGAAGGCCGAGCGGGCGGCGGCCTCGCAGGGAGTGTCGCTGAACACCTTCGTGCAGCAGGCGGTGCAGGGCGCGCTGAGCGGCCAGGGCAAGAGCTGGGGCAGCGTCTGGTCCGCGGCCACCGGGTCTTCGTCGGCGTCCTCGTCTTCTTCGTCATCGTCTTCGGACCCCGGCAGCGGTGGTTCGCGGGTGCGCGGGTGGTACGAGGGATGAACCGCGTCGAGGAGTTCTCCGCCGACAGCGAGCCCGTCGAGGTCACCGTGGCCACCGGGCCCGGCCGCATCGAGGTGCGGCTGACCGACGCGCCCGGGGTGCGGGTGACGGTGCGGCACGCGCCCGAGAGCGCGAACCCGTGGACCGAGGGCATCGCGAGCCTGGTCACCTGGTTCAGCGGGCAACTGGCCGACCAGCCGGACCTGCCCGGGGAGGCGGTGCGCCGGACCCGGGTCGAGTTCGTCGGCGGCAGGCTTGTGGTGCGCGCGCCGAAGGAACCGCACCTGCGCGCGGTCCCGATCGCGGTGTCCGTCGAGGCGCCAACCGGGTCGGCGGTGTCCGCGCGGGGCGGCGCGGCGGCGGTGACGGTCACCGGCGTCGCCGGGCGCGTCGAGGTGGCCACCGGCGGGGGCGCGGTGGACATCGCCGAGGCCACCGGCCCGGTCCAGGCGACCAGCGGCACGGGCACGGTCCGCGTCGGCCCGGCGCCAGCGGGCGTCCGCGCCCGAACCGGCGGCGGCGACGTCGAGCTGACCGCGGTGGGCGGCGCCACGAACGTGGTCACCGGCGCGGGCGACGTCTGGCTGGGCGCGGTGTCCGGCGACGTCCTGGTCCGCACCGGCACCGGCGACATCACCGTCGCCGACGCCGCCGCGGGCCAACTGGACCTCACCACCGGCTCGGGCGCCCTGCGGGTCGCCGTCCGCCCGGGCGCGCCAGCCGACATCGACGTGTCCTCCGGCTCCGGCGAGGCCCGCGCCGATCTGCCCCTGACCGATCAGCCCCCGCGGACGGCTCCCCCGCTGCGGGTGCGCGGCCGCACCGGCTCAGGCGACGCCATGGTCACCACCGCGGCCCGCTGAGCGCGGCCGGTTTCAGCCTCCGCCGCCGGACGCGGCCATGTTGCAGGCGGTCTGGAGCGCCTGCACGTCGGGCTGCTGCCCCTGGAGGAGGCCCAGGAGCGCCTTGAGGACGGCTTCGACGCACTTCTGCGGGTCGCCCGCCGCGGCGGCCGCGCAGGCCTCCGCCGCCGTTGGCGCGGCAACCCCGTTGGCGACCAGGGTCTCGACGCAACTCGGCTCGGTGGCGGCCTGCGCGGGAGCGGCCATCGGCAAGACGGCCGCGCTCAGCGCCAGGGCCGCGGCAGCGGCGAGCCGACGTGTGGATCCGGACATGACGTGTCCTTCCGGGTTGTGCCTACAAGTCCGAGGCCGGATTCCTCCCACCGCCGCGTCCCAAGCCCAAAACGGAAAAGTGTCCACTTGTGAGTGACACTCGTGCACCGAAGCGGGATTTCGCCGGAGCCAGGATCAGGTCTGGCAGCCGGGGGTGTCCGGGCTGACGACGAACTCCACGAAGTTGTGGCTGGGCGCCGTCAGCCCGGGCGTGGTGCCGGGGCCGTGAGTCGTCGGGTCGAGGTGGATTTCCAGACTCACTTCGGGAAGTTCGGGCTTCTCGAAACACAGTTCCGGCGTCCCGACGTCCAGCCCGCCGCCCGGGTCCTGGCTGTCGGTCTCGCTACGCGGCGACCAGCCCAGCTTCGGGATCGCGGCCTTGTAGAAGTCCCGGATGGCGGCTTGCGGACCTTGGTGCAGCACCGGTCGGCCCACCGCGCCTCGGCGGTCCTCGTCCTCGCAGGGCAGGGTGGCGTACTTGCGGCCGAGTTCCGCCCAATCGGGCGCCATGGTGAGAACCGGGTCGGCGCCAAGCCGCGCCATCAGAGCGCCATGCTCGACGCCGCAGTCACTGTGGGGCGCGGAAGCAAAGCCGCAGGCGGTCACACTCGCCGCCACTAACGCCAGCACGGCAAGCACTCCACTGCGGCGACCAACCAGCGCGGGCACCAAGGGATCTTAGAAGGCGGTGGCGCGCAGCCTCTTGGATGCCGCATTGTGGCGCGCGTGTCTGTGGACGAGGCGTTGGCCGATCTCTATGCCGCCTTCGCGGGGGCGCCCAAGCCGGTGGCGGTGCCGCATTGCGACCACTGCATGACCGACTCGGAGATCGCGGAGTTGCTGGCGCCGGTGCCGGTGCGGGCGGTGTCGGAGGAGATGGTGACGCTGTACGCGGCCAATCTGACCGCGGAGACGGTGGGATCGTCCGAGGACGCGCGCTACTTCCTGCCCCGGGTGGTGGAGGTCGCGGTCCGGGGGTCGGGGTGGCCGGATCTCGCGCTCGTCTCGCGGTACCTGGGGCGGGCGGCCGTGTCGTGGCCGCAGGCCGAGCGGGACGCGTTGGCCAGCTTTCTGTGGGCGCTGTGGGAGCACCGACTCGGCAGCGCGGAGGGCGGCCCAGACGCCGCGACGATCCTGGCCGCGGCGGGATACGTCACCGGCGACGTGCGGCCGTTCCTGGACCGCTGGCTGTCCGCGCTGACCCAGCCAGTGGCCCGACGGCACCTGCTCGACCTGCTTGACGAGGTGACCACGGTCGACGGCATCCGGCAGAACCCGAGAGCGTGGTCAGACCCCTCCGACCGGCGGCTCCACGACTGGCTGGAGTCGACCGACTTCACCGGCGTGCCGGAGCGGGAGGACATCCTGGCCCGCATCCACCCACTGCCCTGACGGGGAGCGGTGCCGCCCAACCGCGGCCCGCCCCGACAACTCTGACCGGGTCGGGCAGCCAGGCGCCGCGGAACATGGCCCCGCACGCACGCGCCACCCCCTACCTGGCGACGGCCCAGTCCCAGCTAATTCAGGTGCCACGGAACAGCCTCGACCCACCAGGCACCGCACCACCCGAAGGTTCAGGTTCCCAGCCCCTCCCGACAAACTTGGGCAGGAGGGGACGGCTAAAGGGCGGCCGCCAGGGCGGGGGCTAAGTCGCCGCGGGTTGTCGTGGTGACGGTGTCCAGGTTGAGCCAGGCCGCCATGGTGTGCAGTTCGGCGGCGAGTTCCTCGGCCACGGGGGCTGGGGAGTGGCCCGGTTCGAGGAAGGCGCCCTGGACGCGGAGGACGCCCGCCGCCCGGTCGGCTTTGAGGTCCACCCGGGCCACCAGGTCGCCGTCGAGGAGGAACGGGAAGACGTAGTAGCCGTAGACGCGCTTGGGTTCGGGCACGTAGATCTCGATGCGGTAGTGGAAGCCGAACAGGCGCTCGGTGCGGGAGCGTTCCCAGACCAGCGGGTCGAACGGGCACAGCAGGGCGCGGCCGGTGATCTTGCGTGGGGTGCGGGCGTCGACGTGGCGGTAGGCGGTGTCGCGCCAGCCCTCGACGGCGACGGGCTGGAGCTGGCCGTCCTCGACCAGCTCGGCCACGGCCTGCCGGTAGCGCGCCGGGGTGAGGCGGTAGTAGTCGCGGAGGTCTTTCTCGGTGCCGACGCCGTGGGCCAGGGCGGCGCTTGCCGTCAGGCGCCGGGCGGCTTCGTCGTCGGAGACGGGTGGGGCGTTGAGGATGTCGGCGGGGACGACACGTTCCGGCAGGTCGTAGAAGCGCTGGAAGCCGCGGCGGGTGCCGGTGGTGAGTTCGCCGGTCGCGAACAGCCACTCGCAGACGTGCTTGACGTCGGAGCGGTTCCACCAGCCGCCCTTGGCGCGTGGGGCGCCGCCGCCGAGAGCGGTCTCCAGGGCGCCCGCGCTCACCGGGCCGAGTTCCTTGACCGCGGTCAGCACGTCGTCCACCAGGCCCGGGGACTTCTCGGCGATGTCCCGGACGTGCCATTGGGTCTCGTAGTGGCGCATCCGCCAGCGGAACAGCGGCCAGTCCTCGACCGGGATCAGGCTCGCCGCGTGCGCCCAGTACTCGACCAGCAGGCGCGGCTTGCCCGCGCTGGGCGACCAGGCCGCGTCGTCGACCAGGGCCGGGTCGTAGGCGCCGAGCCGGGAGAACAGCGGCATGTAGTGGGCGCGGACGGCGACGTTGACCGAGTCCAGTTGCAGCAACCGCACCCGCGACAGCGCCCGCCGCAGATGGCGCCGCGTCGGCGGGCCGCTGGGGCGCGCGTCGGCGAAGCCCTGCGCGGCCAGGGCCGTCCGACGCGCCGCGGCCATGGTCATCGGCTCGGTCATCGGCTCGGTCACCGGCGTGCTTCCCATGGTTCCGGGATGGTGCCAGGGGGCACCGACAATTCCCGTGCGGGCTTGCGCTCGGCCCGCACCACCAGCACCACGGCGACCAGGACGATGGCGCCGCCCGCGATCTGCGCGAGGCCGAAGCGCTCGTCGGCGAACATGACGCCGAGGAACACCGCGATCACCGGGTTGACGTACGCGTAAGTGGCGACGGTGGACACCGGCAGCTTGCCGAGCACATAGACGTAAGAGCTGAACGCGAACAGCGACCCGACAAGGACCAGGTAACCCCACGCGACCCACGACCCGGTGGTGATGGCGGCGACGTCGACCCGCTCCCCCACGCCCAGTCCGGTGATGGTGAGCGCCGTCCCGCCGGCGAGCATCCCGACCGCGGAAAGCGTGAACGGGTTCGCCGGGGTCGGCAGCCGGGTGCTCGCCACCGAGCCCACCGCCCACCCGAGCGAGGCGAGCAGCACCAGCCAGGGACCCCACCAAGCCGCCCCGTGCGCCCCGGCGACCGGCCCGCCGAGCAGCAGCACCGCCAGTCCGGCCAATCCCACCGCGACCCCCAGCAGTGTCACCTTCGCGGGCCGCTCCCCCAGCAACCGGCGCAGGACGACGATGTGAATCGGCATGGAGGCGACCAGCAGGGCCGCGAGCCCCGAGGCGACGTGCTGCTCGGCGACCACGACGAACCCGTTGCCCGTCGCCGGGAGCAGCAGGCCGACCAGCAGGGCGGTGCCGAACTGTTTTCTGGTCATCCGCAGCGCCCCGCGACCGGCGAACACCGCCACCGCGACGGTGAGCAGGAGACCGGCGACCAGGAACCGGAAACCACTGGACAGGAACGGCGGCATCGATGCCAGGGTGAAGCGGATGGCCAGGTAGGTCGAACCCCACACGACGTAGACGACCCCGAGCGCACCCCACGCGAACCAGGCTTTGGAAGACATGGGATCACCCTGTCACGAACCACCGACATTTGTATGCCGGTTATCCACTAGGTTGCGCTGCATGGCAGAAGCCGCTGTCCGACCCGCCCAGCCCGGCGACGTGGACGAGATCGCCCGGATTCAGTCGGTCACCTGGCAGACCGGGTTCGCCGGGATCTTGCCGCCGGACGTGCTGGCCGGGTTCGACGTGGCGGCGGCGGCCGAGCAGTGGCGGCAGACGATCGAGCAGGGGCCCGCCACGGTGTTCGTCGCGACCGAGGGGGCCTGGGTCGTCGGCTTCTGCGGGGCTGGGCCGTCGCCGGAGTCGGAGTCCGCGGCGGCCAATGACACCCCGGTGGCGGACGCGGCGACGGTAGCGCTGATCGGCACGATCCTGGTGGAGCCCCGCTGGGGACGCCGGGGACACGGCGGGCGGCTGCTGGCCGCCGCGGCCGCCGCCGTGCGGGCGGGCGGCTCGACGCGCGGCATCTGCTGGGTGCCCGAGCAGAACAAGGCGATGGTCGGCTTCTTCCGGCGGGCGGGCTGGGTTCCCGACGGCGTGGTGCGGACGCTGGACGCCGGGGGGCGCCCGCTGCGCGAGATCCGGGTCACCGGCTCGTTGGACCTCCGCACCGCCTAGGGCCGCTCCGAACGCCCGGGTGATGAGCCGCACCGACCGGGACCGGCCCTGTTTGGCTGCCTGCTGGTGAAGCGCGGGTTACGCGGACCTCGGAACCGGATTTGACCTCGTGGTCACGTCTGTCGGGTACCGTTCACGGCCGGGGGGAGTCGACAGAGGGGGTTGCGCGCGGTGCTGGCTTGGCTGTTCGTCGCGTTCGGCGTGGCGTTCGGGTCCTCGTTGGTGCCGTTCATCAGCATCGAGCTGTTCGTGCTCGGGTTGGCGGCCCAGGAGCCGCAGGTCCCCTGGATGGCGCTGGGCGCGGTGATCGCGGTCGCCCAGGTGGCGGGCAAGCTTGTGTACTACTTCGCCGCCCGCGGGTCCATCCGCCTGCCCGCGTTCCTGCACCGCAGGCGCCGCAAGCCGCGGCCGATGACGCCGCGGCGGGCGCGGTGGGAGTTGCGGACGAAGCGATTTCGCGGATGGGTCGAGACGCTGCGGGAGAAGTGCGAACGGCACCCGCACTGGATGTTCGGCACCTACAGCGTGAGTTCCGTGGTGGGGGTGCCGCCGTACATGGCGACGGTCGTGCTGGCCGGGCTGGTGCGGATGCGGCTGTCCGCCTTCATCGGCGCCGGGCTGCTGGGCCGGTTCGTGCGGTTCAGCGCGCTGGCCGCGTCACCGGCGCTGTTCACGGGTTGGTTTCTGTAAGAGGCTCCTAAGAGGTCAGCGGCCGCGGACGACCAGGCGGTCCAAGAGGTCCGCCGTGGCCGCCGCGACCGCGTCTACCGCGGCTTCGAACGCCTCGGCGTTGTGCGGGGCCGGGGCCCGGAATCCGGATATCTTGCGCACGTACTGCAGCGCGGCGGCGCGGACGTCGTCGTCGCCCGCCTCTTCCACGTACGGGGGCCTGAGGGTCTTGATGCTTCGGCACATGCCCCTATGGTGCACGCCGCCGCGCGCGGTGTCCCCTACCGCAGGCGGTACGCGATCTCGGTCTCCCAGTTCGCCGGGTCCGGCTCGTCGGCGGGGTTGGTCAGATAGGACTCGAACCGGCCCGCCCACACCCCGTCCGTGACGTCCCACTCGACGCGGGCGCGCGGCGCCCAGTCGTCGAGGACGGCGAAGGACTCACGGATGCGGTCCGGGTGGCCGCGGTGCGTGAGCACGGCGTACCGGCCCGCCGGTTTGACGCCTGACAGAACCCTCTTATCGCCGTCTACCGGCTCGCTGACAGGAACGCCTACCTCGACGCGTAGGCCGTCGTCAGTGATCTCGTGGTAGCGGTAGAACAGCGCGCCCGCCGGGGCGATGCCACGCTCGGCGAGCCAGCCGAACACCTCGGGGACGAGGGCGTTGACCCGCCCCCACTCGTGCAGCGGCGCGGTGACGGGGATGGCGACGTAGGGCTGTTGGGCGCGGTCTTCGACTGTCGGTTCCATGTGGTCCCTTTCCGATGGTCGGGTCACCCAGGGATACGGGGCGCGGCGGGCAAACTCATCGGCAGGTCGAACAGCGCGAACAGCGCGGGATCGAGGTGGGTGGTCAGGCCGGTGATCCGGCCGCCCTCGGTGTCGAGCACGATCAGGGCGAACGCGCGGTGCCCGTCCGGGCCGGGCGCGTAGTGGCCGAAGGCGGGGGCGCCGTTGGCCCGGGTCGGGACCAGTCGGGCGTCCTGGCACGTGCCGTCGCTGTGCCGCAGGGCGGCCTCGATGTGGTCGCGGCCGCGCAGCCACCAGGTGAACGGCGGCATGGACATGGTGGCGTCTTCGTGCAAGAGGGCGACGAGAGCGGCTACGTCGTAGCGCTCGAAAGCGTCGCAGTAGCGGTCCAAGAGGTCTTCGTCTATCTCGGATGGGCTCTTGGCCGCGGGAAGGACGGCGCGGGCGCGTTGCAGGGCGCTGTTGACCCCGGCCACGGTGGTGTCGAGCAGGCTGGCGACCTCGTCGGCCCGCCAGCAGAGGACGTCGCGCAGGATCAGCACGGCCCGCTGCCGCGGTGGCAGGTGCTGTAGGGCGGCGACGAACGCGAGGCGGATCGTGTGCCGGGTTGCCACGACCTCGGCGGGGTCGAGCAGCCGGTGGTCGGGCATGGGCCACACCCAGGCCGCGGCGGGCAGCGGCGGCCCGATCCCCGGCCCGGGCTCGGCGGCGGGGCCGAAGTCGACGGCCAGCGCCCGGCGCTGTGGGCCGCGGAGCATGTCCAGGCACACATTGGTGGCGATGGCGTAGAGCCAGGTTCGCAGAGACCCGCGCGTGGCGTCATAGCGGTTCGCTTGACGCCACGCGCGGGTGAAGGTCTCTTGGACCGCGTCCTCGGCTTCGAAGCCGCAGGCGAGCATCCGGTAGCAGTAACCGGTCAGCTCCCGCCGGTGCGACTCCAGGTCCACGGCCTCACTGTAGGTGCTCAGATGCGCGGGGCACCGGGCGGCAGGTCTTCCGTTTCCGCATGTGGCGGCGGATCGAGCCAGATTTCCTGGGCGCCCCGGACGCCGGTCAGGCGTTTGACGCACTCCGGGACCGTCGCGCTCGGCTTGACATAAGAGGATCTGATCGGCGGGCCGTAGACCTGGCGAATGGGAAGGGACCCGGCCCAGAAGTCCTCGGGGTCATGTTGGTCCGGCGGGTCGGTTGGCCTGGACGGCGCGGGGCCACCGGTCCGGATCTTGGACGAGACGTGGTCAAAGTCGATCTGAATGATCCCGACGTAATCTCTTTCCTTTCGGGTACTCGGTCGTGATTCGTTCGTGTAGCCCGGAATGATGTGATTGGAAATCACCTTGAGGGCATGTTCCTTGACGCGGTCCTCCAGCACGGCCCTGGCTTTTCCGTAGATCACCACGGAACGGTAGTTAAGGGTGCCGTGGATCGCCGAGCGGGCAACCCCGACGGCGTCCACGATGGTCACCGTCACGCACACCGGCAGACCCTCTACCCGGGATTTGTCGGCGAGCGTGTAGAGCCGGGACATGCTCTGAAACTTCCCCTTCGGCCCCAGGTCGTAGGTGTGGAAATCGGGGCCGTGCAGATAAATCTTGTCCCCGTCCAGCCCATACTGCCTCGGCAGGACCATGGCCCGCTTGAAATCGGGGTCCACGAACCCAATGTGGCCGTAGAATGCCTCGCCAAGAATGGCCTGGGCTTCCGCCCGGTCGTGGTTCACTAGGTCGTTCCGCGCTGACCAGTTCATGGTCGGCGTGGTCAGCGGAACCTGCCGGTACGGGTCCGTCGGATCCGTCATGCTTCCTCCCAGCCAGATCAGGCGAAACCACGGTCGGCGAACGGGGACTGGGCCATCGGCGCCCCGGCGTCGAAGCGAGGCGACGGTTGCGGCGTCGGGGCGGGCTCATCGAAGTCGAAGGCGTCGTCGCCGCAGAGGTCGAGGGCGAAGGTGTCAATTCGGTCCTGGGTGGTGAACGACATGCAGAACGCGTGGGCCAGGTGGCGAATCGAGGTGTCGTCGTCGGGGATCATCCGCATCGTCACCGTGGACAGGGAGTACTTCGCCACGATGTCCGGATTGGGCCTGCGGAACCGCACGGTGATGGCCAGCGGGGTGCGGTCGATGAACAGGTCGAGGGTGTCGTCCTCGTGCTTGTTCCGCCAGTACTTCTCCACCATTTCCAGCTTTTCCACCAGATAGGCCGCCATGCGCTGGGAGTGCACGGCCTTCGAGATCTGGCGCTCGTCGGGGTGCTGGGCGAGGTAGTCCCACATGACGATCGGCGAGAACCCGTTGCGGGAGCCCGCGAACGTGGTGTCGAGGGAGCCGATGTACTCGGCCTGGCCGGGCGGCTGCATCTGGTACTTGACCTTGGTCACCAGGATTCCGCACGGCCACGGCGCGCCCATCCACTTGTGGCCGCTCAGCGCGATCGACGCGACCATGTCCACGTGGACCGGCTTCTCGCCCGGCAGGCCAGACTCGTAGGTGGATTTCAGGCCGAAGTCGAACTCGGGGATCTCCACCTCCGGCTCGTAGCCGTGTTTGGGGTCCTTGGCCGCCATGTCCAGGAACGGCATGTACCCGGCGCCCAGGGCGCCGTCGACGTGGATCCAGAAGCCGCGACGCTTCTCGACGCCGCCGCCCTCGTACTCCACGTCCCGCGAGATCAGGCCGTTGTCGCCGAACACCTTGATTAGCCGGTCGCACACCGCGCGCACATCGTCGTAGGCGCACTTGAACGTGCTGCCATAGTTGAGGTTGACGATGATGGGATAGCCCTTCTCCGCGAAGAACTTGACCAGCACCTCAAGTTTCTCGACGTCGATCGATCCGGGGCCGAACGAGGGGTACTGGTCGTCCTTGCCGGTGTCCGGGGGCAGCGCCGAGGGCACCTCGTCCGGCCACTCGCCGCCGAGGGGGCAGTCGTTGGGGTAGCGGTCGCGGCCCATCTGCCCGAAGGTCGGCAGTTTCAGCACCCGGATCGCCTTGGCGAACGAGTAGTGCGTGTCCTGCGAATAGAAGATCACCGGCTCGTAGGCGTGGTCCTTGCCCGCCGCGGCCATCGGCGCGATGTAGGACAGTGGCTGGATCTTGAGCGTGTCGCCACTGGAGAGCAAACGCTTGCCCTCCAGGTAGTCCCGGGCGTTCCACATGGCGTAGAGGTTGCCCTCCGTCGCCCCCATGCTCAGGCCGTAGCCCCAGCACGAGTCCTTCTTTCCCGCCTTGTACGGGACGCCGTGCCACAGTTTCGTGAAGTATTTCAACACCGCCCGTTCGAGCGGTTTCGTGTTGACCTTGTAACCGCCCGCCTGAAAAGGATCGCCGAGATTGTTGCAGTGCATCTTCATGAACCGGGACAGGTCTTCCTGGTAGGCGTCCATATCCTCGGTGACCTGATAGCCGAGCATATGGTCACGCTTATCCTCCAGGAACGCCGCCAACCTGCTCAACGCCCTGAGCCGCTTGTCGGGAGGCACCCCGTTGGGTCCTAGCTCGAATTCCTCGTCGGTCAGGCTCAACGGTGGTGGCTGCGGAGTCCAGGACTGCTGGGCCGGGATGACCGGCTCGACACTGGTCCGCTCGATCGTTTGCTCACTTGGGCGACCGTCGATGTGCGTCATGAATTGCTCCAGGAGATGGGCATCACTGGTCTGGCCTCAGCCCCAAGCTAGGCAGGAGACGCCCATGCGGCAAGAAATCGACCGAGATTTCCCCACTTCGAGTCTCGGGTCACCCGAACGGCCATCGCACTACTCGCGTCGTCACAGCTACCGCCGGTAGCGAACCGACGATCTACTAATTCGATGGATTTCGCGCGAGCGGCGAGTGGCCACAATCCGTCGCACTCCGGACGACACCGAATCGATCACCGGCACGCGGTCGTCTCGTCCCGTGAGCAGGCCGAGCAGGCGGCTGCCATGCCCGGGCGGCAGCCTATCTGGACAGTTGATCCAGAACGTTGGCGACATCGGGCAGGAGTTCGTCCGGCAGGACCGCGCTCACCAACGCCCCTTCCAGCTTGAGGAGCGCGCCTTGCCCGGCGTCAGACGCGCACCCGCTCGATCTGCGGCTCGACGGTGCTCGGGTGGCAGGCCGAACACCGGAGGAAAGTTCCACGCAGCCGCGTCCTTGACCTGGGGGGACAGGAGAGCCCGAAGATCAACGGCTCAGCGAGCGCATCGCGTCGGTGTCGCTGGGTGTTGCCGGGTGCTAGTCCGCGAGGTCGAGGGCCTTGCGCATGGCTTCGCGGGCGCGGGTGCGGTCGCCTGCGACGTCGTAGGCGACGGCTAGGCGGTACCAGGAGCGCCAGTCGTCTGGGGCGGCTTCCGCGGCGGCTCGGTGGGTGTCGAACCAGGCGTCGGCGGCGGTGCGGTCTACTCGGCCGGAGGGGGTGCGGGGGAGGTCGGAGGTGTCTGGGAGGCCGTCTTCTGCTTGGAGGCGACGGGTGAGTTCTTGGGTGCGGATGCCGAAGCGGAGGGTGGACCAGGTTACCCAGGCTCCTACCAAGGGGAGGAGGAGGATGCCGATGCCGAAGGCGATGGCTGGGGGGGAGCCGTCGCGGAAGAGGGCTACTGCTCGGCCGCCTAGGAGAACGAAGTACAGGAGTAGGACGGCGGTTAGGAGCAGTGAGACGGTTCGGGCGGACATTGGGGGTCCCTGTGGTTGCTTCCGTTTGCTTCTGTGGGGGTTGCTCTGTGGGGTGGGGCGGGTTCTCGGGGTGGCTGGCTGGGTCTGTCTGCTCGATGGGGTGGAGTGGTTTCTTTGGGGCCCCTACGAAGGAAGATCCCGTCGTGGGAAAGACGGGTGGGGA
>NZ_JBVJIN010000030.1:17479-81695 GCF_055586285.1 Actinokineospora sp. NPDC051303 | reverse complement strand
GCCTTGGCCTCACTCGGCCTGGTCGCGGGGGACCGGGTCGCGATCCAGTTGCCGATGATCCCCGAGGCCGTGTACGCGATGCTGGCCTGCGCCCGCCTGGGTTTGGTCCACTCGGTGGTCTTCGGCGGGTTCTCCCCCACCGCGCTGCGGACCCGTATCGAGGACGCGGGGGCGCGGTTGCTGATCACCTCCGACGGCCAGTACCGGCGCGGGACCCCCGCCCCGATGAAAACCAACACCGACCAAGCGGTCGCCCAGACCCCGTCGATCGAGCATGTCCTGGTGGTGCGCCGGACCGGGGTCGAGGTCCCGTGGACCGAGGGGCGGGATCTGTGGTGGCACGACCTGATCGACCCCCAACCGGAGGCCCACGTCCCGGAGGCGTTCGACTCCGAGCACCCCCTGTTCATCCTCTACACCTCCGGCACCACCGGAAAACCCAAAGGCATCCTCCACACCAGCGGCGGCTACCTCACCCAAGCCTCCTACACCCACCACGCCGTGTTCGACCTCAAACCCGACACCGACGTCTACTGGTGCACCGCCGACATCGGCTGGGTCACCGGCCACACCTACATCGTCTACGGGCCCCTGTCCAACGCCACCACCCAAATCGTCTACGAAGGCACCCCCAACACCCCCCACCCCGGCCGCCACTGGGAAATCATCGACCACCACAAGGTCACCATCTACTACACCGCCCCCACCCTGATCCGCACCTTCATGAAATGGGGCGCGGACATCCCCGCCGGCTACGACCTGTCCTCACTGCGCTTGTTGGGGTCGGTGGGGGAACCGATCAACCCCGAAGCGTGGGTCTGGTACCGCCACCACATCGGCCACGACCGCACACCGGTGGTCGACACCTGGTGGCAGACCGAGACCGGCGCCATCATGATCAGCCCCCTCCCCGGCGTCACCCACACCAAACCCGGCTCCGCCCAACAACCCCTCCCAGGGATCAGCGCCCTGGTCGTGGACGAACAAGGGAACCCCGTCCCTCACGGGTCCGGCGGCTACTTGGTGCTGGACAAGCCCTGGCCCTCGATGCTGCGCGGGATCTGGGGCGACCCCGACCGCTACCAGAACACCTACTGGACCAAATACGCCCACCACGGCTACTACTTCGCAGGCGACGGCGCCAAATACGACCACGACGGCGACATCTGGCTGCTGGGCCGCGTCGACGACGTCATGAACATCTCCGGACACCGCATCTCCACCACCGAAGTCGAATCCGCCCTCGTCTCCCACCCCACCGTCGCCGAAGCCGCCGTCGTCGGAGCCACCGACCCCACCACCGGCCAAGGCATCGTCGCCTTCGTCATCCTCCGCGCCGACACCACCCCCACCCCCCACACCACCACCACACTCCGCGACCACGTCGCCACCCAAATCGGACCCATCGCCAAACCACGACAAATCCTCATCGTCAACGAACTCCCCAAAACCCGCAGCGGCAAAATCATGCGCCGACTCCTCCGCGACGTCGCCGAAAACCGCGAAATCGGCGACACCACCACCCTCGCCGACACCACCGTCATGGACCTCATCACCGATGGGCTGAAGAACGCCCCCAGCGAGGACTGAGCGCCCGGGGCCCGCGGGCGAGTCCCGCGGGCCCCGGCTCAGCGGGTGGGCGGGCGCTCGCCGCGCAGGTCCGCCAGCAGTTCGGTGATGGCGTGCATGATGCGTTTGGTCGCCTCGTCCAGGCTTTGGCGGTCGGTGGACGTGAGGTCGGACAGGTCTACCGGGTCGCCGGTAACGATGTTGACCGTCCGGCGGGGAAACACGCGCGGGAGCTTCGCGGTGGCGGGCAAGACCGCGTGCGTGCCCCAGTTGACGACCGGGATCACCGGCGCGCCGGTCTCCAGCGCGACCCGGGCGACGCCGTTCTTGACCCGCGCGGAGGGCCAGTTGTCCGCGTCGTCGGAAAAGCCTGCCTCGGGGAAGAAGACAACGCACTCTCCGCGACGGACAGCGTCAACAGCGCCGCGGTAAGCGTGTCGGGCCTGCGCTGTGCCGCGCTCGACCGGGATGTGGCCGCCGCCCGCGAGGACCTTCCCGACCACGGGCACGCGCCACAGGTCCGCCTTCGCCAGGTAGCGCGGGATTCGCCCGGCCGCCAACGCGAACGCGGTGACCGTCACCGGGTCCGCGTAAGACAGGTGGTTGGACGCGAGCAGCACGCCGCCGCTCTTGGGCAGCTTCTCCCCGCCCAGGAAACGCAGGCGGGTGAAGACCGCCATCAGCGGCCAGAGCACGTCGATGGCCAGGCTGAACCAGAAACCGCGGCCACGCCGAGGCACCCGGAACATCAGCGAGACGGCCCGCCAAGTGCTCATCGGTTTACCGAGGTTCACACCGTCATCTTCGGCCACGGCCGCCGGGGGAAAGTGGCCGGGCTGCCCGAACCAACGGAGAATGCCCGGGTGGCCACCGAAAGCGATATCCCGGGCGCGCACCGAAACGAACCGCACCACGACGACCTGTCCGGCAGGCTCAACTGGCTGCGCGCGGGCGTGCTGGGCGCCAACGACGGCATCATCTCGACCGCGGGCCTCGTCGTGGGCGTCGCGGGCGCGACGACCGACCGCACGGCCGTCTTGGCGGCCGGGGTGGCGGGCCTGGTCGCGGGCGCGCTGTCGATGGCGGGCGGCGAGTACGTCTCGGTCAGCACGCAGCGCGACACCGAGCGGGCCGCGCTGCGCAAGGAGGAACGCGAACTCGCCGAGATGCCCGACGCCGAAGAGCGCGAGCTTGCCGGGATCTACGAGGAGAAGGGCCTGTCCCCTGAACTCGCCGCGCAGGTGGCGCGCGAGCTCACCGAGAAGAACGCGCTGCTCGCCCACGCCGAGGCCGAGTTGCAGATCGACCCGGAGAACCTGACCAGCCCGTGGCAGGCGGCGTGGGCGTCGTTCGTGTCGTTCGCGGTGGGCGCGCTCATCCCGCTGATCGCGATCGCCCTGCCCCCGGTCGGCGCGCGCGTGTGGACGTGCATCGTCGCGGTGGTGGTCGGCCTGGTCCTGACCGGAGCGATCAGCGCGCGGCTCGGCGAGGCGCCCGCTGGCCGGGCGATAGCGAGGAACGTGCTGGTAGGGACTCTTGCGATGGTCATCACCTATTACGTCGGCGTCCTGTTCGGCGTCACTGTCGGCTGACGATCGTGCGTTAGAGTCCCGTAAAGGTGCGCCGGGAAGCCTGGTCGGCAACAAGGCCGAGCTGTCCGCCGACCCGGGAGTAACCTTTGTCACACCGCCGCCGCAGCACCCGCACGCCGAAGGCGGTCGCGGAGTTCGCCCGCTTCCTGCGCACCGAGACGGTCGGCGGCCTGATCCTGCTCGCCGCGACAGCGGTCGCGCTGCTCTGGGCCAACTCCCCGGCGGGCGGGATCTACCAGGCGGTGCGGGAAGCCGAGATCGGCCCGCACCTGCTGCACCTGAACCTCAGCGTCGGCGACTGGGCCAAGGACGGCCTGCTCGCGCTGTTCTTCTTCGTCGCGGGCCTCGAACTCAAACGCGAACTGGTCATCGGCGAACTGTCCACCCTCAAGGCGGCGGTGCTGCCCGCGATCGCCGCGTTCGGCGGCATGGTCGTGCCCGCGGTGATCGCGCTGTCGGTCGCCTGGGGAGACCCGCGCGCGGGCGATGTGTGGGCCGTTCCTGTCGCTACCGACATCGCGTTCGCGCTGGGGGTCTTGGCGCTTACCGGCTCCGGTATGCCCAACAGCGCGCGAGTGTTCCTGCTCAGCCTCGCGGTGGTCGACGACCTCGGCGCGATCCTGATCATCGCGATCCTGTTCACCAGCACGTTCGACCTGATCGCATTCGGCGTCGCGGTGCTGCTGCTCGCGCTCTACTGGCACCTCCAGCGCAAGCGGGTCACCTCGGCCTGGCTGTACGTGCCGCTCGCGGTGGCGGTGTGGGTCGCCGTGCACTCCTCCGGCGTGCACGCGACCGTGGCGGGCGTCGCGCTGGGCCTGCTCACCCGGGTCCGGCGGGACCCGTTCGAGAAGGAATCGCCCTGCCTGCGCCTGGAGCACCGGCTCCAGCCGTGGTCGGCCGGACTCGCCGTGCCGGTGTTCGCGCTATTCGCGGCCGGGGTCCCGGTGAACGGCGAGACGCTGGGCAAGCTGACGCACGACCGGATGGCGCTGGCGGTGATCATCGGTCTGGTCGTCGGCAAGCTCATCGGCATCACCGGCACCGCCCTGCTCGCCGTGCGGCTCAAACTCGCGGTTCTGCCGCCGGACTTGGGCAAACGCGACCTCTTCGCGGTCGCCATGCTGGGCGGCGTCGGCTTCACCGTCAGCCTCTTGATCGCCGATCTTTCCTTGGACGCGGAGAACGCCGAACTGGCCAAGGCCGCGGTCCTGATCGCCTCGGCTGTCGCGTCGCTGCTGGCCGCCGCTCTCCTGATCAAGCGGAGCAAGGCGCACCAGGACGACTGAGCAGGTGAGACAAGAAACGCGGAGTGACCAGCCCGGACGGCCACCGGGAGTCGAGCATGGCACGATGTCGCAGGTGACCAGCGCGCACGGAAACGCAGACGGTTCGGGGCTGCCACAAGTCCCCTCGATCCCCCTGGCTGACGACCGCGCCCTCGCGGCGGTCGGTGACCAGTCCATCGGGACCCTGGTCAAGGACGCCACGACCCACCTGTCGACCTTGGTCAGGGCAGAGGTCGAGCTGGCCAAATCCGAGGTCACCAGAGAGATCAAGAAGGGCGTCAAGGGCAGCATCTTCTTCATCGTCGCCCTGGTGGTCCTGCTTTACAGCTCGTTCTTCCTGTTCTTCGCGCTCGCCGAGATGCTGGCCGACTTCGGGTTGCTGCGCTCGGTCGCGTTCGGCGCGGTCTTCATCGCCATGCTGCTGTTCGCGACCCTGTTCGCGCTGCTGGGCTGGCGCAAGGTCCGCGCTATCCGCGCGCCGGAACGCACGATCAACTCGGTCAAGGACACCGCTGCCGCGCTGACCCAACGCGGCGAACGCAAGCCCTGACGCGGGCGAGCAGCGCCGTGTTCGCCCGCCCGGATCCGTCGAGCGTCCGCATCGATGGGCCGTGGGCGCACCGGGACGTGTACGCGAACGGCATCCGCCTGCACGTCGCCGAGACCGGCGAGGGCCCGCTGGTGCTGCTGCTGCACGGGTTCGCCGAGTTCTGGTGGACCTGGCGGCGCCAGCTGACCGCGCTGGGCGACGCCGGGTTCCGGGCGGTCGCGGTGGACCTGCGCGGCTACGGCGATTCAGATAAGCCGCCGCGCGGCTACGACGGCTGGACCCTCGCGGGCGACATAGCGGGTCTGGTCAAGTCTCTCGGCGAGAGCAAAGCGCACCTCGTGGGCCACGGCTGGGGCGGGCTTCTCGGCTGGACGGTAGCCGCCATGCACCCGCGTGTTGTGCGCTCGGTAAGCGCGCTGTCCGCGCCGCACCCCCTTGCCCTGCGCGGCCAGATCCGCCGCACGGCTCTGCGCCGCCGTCCGCGCAACCAGGCCCGCGCGTCGGGCCACCTCTTCCGCGCCCAGATCCCCATGGCCCCCGAACGCTGGCTCACCCGGGACGGCGGTGCCACCGTGGAGACCCTGCTGCGCGGCTGGTCGGGCGAACAGTGGCCGCGCTCCCGGGAGTTCGCCGAGGCGGCCGAGCGCTACCGCGACGCCGTGCTCGTCCAGGGCACCGCGCACTGCTCGCTGGAGTACTACCGGTGGGCGATGCGCTCGCAGCTGCGCGGCGAAGGCCGCCGGTTCAGCGAGGCGCTGGCCCGCACGATCGACGTCCCCGTGCTCCAGGTCTACGGAGCCGCCGACCCGTGCGTGCTGGCCCGCACTCGGGACGCTTCCGGCCCGTGGATCGGCGGGCGGGCCGAGAAGCACGAACTGGCTGGCATCGGGCACTTCCCGCACGAGGAAGCCCCCACCGTGACGAACGAGCTGCTCACCGCGTTCGTCAAGGGGTAGCGGTCAGCTCGCGCAGCGACCCGTGCCGACCGGCTGGACCATCGACGGCGCCTGCCCCACCTCGGGGCGGATCTCGGCCGCGGTGAGCGCGAACCCGGTTTCCGAGTTGTCGACAGCGGCGCCGAAGACCACGCCGATGACCTCGCCGCGCGTGTTCACCAGCGGGCCGCCGGAGTTGCCGCTGAGCACTTTGGCGCGCAGCGTGAAGACGTCGCGGTTGACCGTGGCCGAGTCATAGATGTCCGGACCGCGCAACGGGATGCGGTCGCGCACGCGCGCGGGTGAGGCCGTGTACGGGCCGTCCAACGGGTAGCCGAGCACAATGCCGTCCTGGCCGCTGGTGGCGTCGCCGGGCGCGAACGGCAGGGGCTGCGCCGCGAGGCCGGGAACGGTCAGGATCGCCACGTCCGTCTGGGGGTCGTAGTGCACGACCCGGGCCCGCAGCGTCCGCCCGGCGGACTCCACGGTCACCTCGTCGGTGCCCGCGACCACGTGCGCGTTGGTCATCACCCGCTGCGGCGCGATCACGAACCCGCTGCCCTCCAGCGCCCGCTCGCACGACGGCGCCCTGGCGTTGATCTTGAGCACGCTCGGTCGGATCCGCTGGACCACGTCGCTGGCCTGCAACGCCGGGTCCGGCGGCTCGACCTCCTTGTTCGGCGTCCGGTTGAACGGGTCGACCGCGGCCGGGAAGCCGGAGACATCCAGCAGCTGCCGCAGCTCGTTTGGCAGCCCCCGGGCGGCCTGCGGCATGACCTCGTTCACCCCGCCGAGGACAGCCGAGTCGTTGATCGCTGACGCGAGCCCGGGAAGTCCGCCGACCGTGGTCAACGGCACCCCGATAAGCCAGGACACGACGAACACGACAGCGCCCTGCACGACAGCGCCCAACGCGCTGTCGACCCCGACGAACTTGGGCGAGGAAATCTTCTGTCGGATAGTCCTGCCGACCCACACGCCGAACGTCTCGCCCAACGCGACCAGGAGAACGAAGATCGCGACCGCGAAGGCCACCCGCGTCGGCGTCGACTCGATCTGCTCGACCACCAGCGGCGCGACCTTGATCCCGGCGATCGCGCCGATCAGCACCCCGATGAAGGCGGGCAACGCGGTGATCACGCCCTGTCTCGCGCCCGAGACCGCCGCCAGCACGGCGAGCGCGATGACAAGCACGTCCACCCAGTTCACGCCCTAGACCTCCGCGCTTCGGGGACCGATGGTGCGCCACGCTACGTCAAGGTCGCGCACGTCGGCGGCATCCCACTCCCGCTCCCACCCGCCCACGGCGAGCAGCATGGTCAGCAGGCCCGCGGTGAAACCCCAGATCAGCATGCCCGGCGCGGCGAACGCGGGCCCGACATACCCCGAGGGGTGCTTTACCTGGAACCGGTTAGCCGGGTCGGCCAGGTCGGCCAGCGGCACCCGGGCGACGGCCTGCGTCTCGGCCGGGTCGACGGCCCGGACCGGGCTCGGCGACACCCAGTGCGCCAGCACCGGCGCCACGTCGAACCGAGACACGGGCACGTGCAGCTTGGGCAGCAGCGCCACCGGGCGCACCCCGGCCGGGTCGAGCCCGGTTTCCTCGACCGCCTCGCGCAGCGCCGTGGCCACCGGGCCGTCGTCGCCCGGCTCGGCCGCGCCGCCGGGAAAGGCGACCTGCCCGGAGTGCTTGCCGCCGGTGTCCGCGCGCAGCTGGAACAGCAGGTCGGGGCCGCGCGCCGGGTCCTCGCCGAGCAGCATCAGCACCGCCGCGTCCCGCGCGTCGGGCCCGGAGGCGGAGAACCGGCGCCACAGGTTCTCGTCCAGGTCCGCGGTGGCCGCCACCAGCGGGCGCAGCCAGTCCGGCAGCTCCCCCGGATCGACCAACGGTCCATGCGTGGTCACCGTGCCACCTCACCAGTTCGGCGGCCTCCCACGCACTGTGTTGATGATTCGCTCGCAAGCTCGCTCATGGAGCTCCTCCGAGATAGCGGCTCACGGCCTCGCGGATGTCGTCCACGCCGCGGAACACCCGGGGCTGGCCGACGAAGGTGACCGTGCCGTCCGCGGCGACCAGGTAGGACGCGGGCAGCGCGTCGGGCACCTTGAGCCCCCGTTCGACCGACCCGTCGCGGTCCAGCAGGTTCGGGAAGCGCACGTCGAGGGTGTGCAGGAGGTCCAGCACGTCCTTCGGCGGGCTCTTGATCGCCACGCCGACCACGTCCACCGCGTCCTGGCTTGCCGCGTACTCGGCAAGCAGCGGCAACTCGTCACGGCACGGCGGACACCAGGTAGCCCACACGTTCACCAGGACGGCCCGCCCACCCAGGACGTTGCCCGCGACTACCCGCGAACCGTCAGCCAGGCACTCGGCCCGCGCTTCCCGTAGCGCGGCGGGCCCGCCCGCGCCCGCGGGGCACGGCTCAAGCGCGGCAGCCGCCCGCGACGCGGTGAGGTCGGGCTCGGGCGGCGCGGCGACCGGCTCCGGGTCGCCGCCCCTGGGCCACACCGCCACCACCCCGGCGACCAGCAGGACCACCGCGACCAGCACCCACCTCGCGCGTGCGGTCACCCGGTCGACTTCCCCGGGCGGTAGCCGTCGCGGGCGCGCTCGGCGAGGGCGATCAGGTGGTCGGCCTCCACACCTTTGACCAGCTTCGCGGCCTGCTCCGGCTCGGTCGGGCCGGTGCCGAACGACGGGCAGTCGCGATAGAGCAGGCACGCCCCGCACGCCGGTTTGCGCGCGTGGCACACGCGGCGGCCGTGGAAGATCACCCAGTGCGACAGCATGGTCCAGTCCTTGCGCGGGACCAGCGCGCCGACGGCGTGCTCGACCTTGACCGGGTCCTCCTCCTCGGTCCACCGCCAACGCCGGACCAGCCGCCCGAAGTGCGTGTCGACCGTGATCCCGGGCACACCGAAGGCGTTGCCGAGGATCACGTTGGCCGTCTTGCGGCCGATGCCCGGCAGCGCCACCAGCTCGGCGAGGGTCTTCGGCACCTCGCCGCCGTGCTTCTCCACCAGCGCCGCGCCCAGGCCGATAAGAGAAGTGGTCTTGTTCCGGTAGAAGCCGGTAGGTCTGATCAGTTCTTCCAGCTCAGTCCTGTCCGCGCTCGCATAGTCGGCGGCTGTGCGGTAGCGGGCAAACAGCGCCGGGGTGGTCTCGTTGACCCTCTTATCCGTGCACTGCGCGGACAAGATAGTCGCCACGGCCAGTTCCAACGGCGAGGCGAAGTCGAGCTCGCAGTGGGCGTCGGGATAGCCCTCCGCCAGCGCGCGCGTCATCCGCCGCACCCTCCGGGTCACCGAGAGGGCGGACCCGCCGTCCGCGGCTGCTGCTGCCCGGGGCGGGCGTCGGGTGGTGGGAGGCACATCGCTAGCCTACGGGCCGTCGAACAACCCGAAATGTGCCCTAGACGTCTACCAAGCCGATGTCGACAGCCGGAACCGCGGGCGGGTCCCGGCACGGAGTGAGAACGAGCGAGGATCGACGACACCATGGCTGTCTGGTTCGTGTTCGCGGTACCCGTAGTGATCATGTTCTTCGCGCTGTTCATGGAACGCGTCGAGGCCAGGCTGCGCCACGTCGCGGTCCAGGAGACCGACGTCGAGGAGTTCCTGGAGTCGGCCCGCCCCGACGAGGTCCGCGCCCTCTACGGCCACGGCATCGGCCGCGCGCTTGAGCTGTTCCGACTGCGCAGGCTCGGCGGGCGCGCCGCGAAACTGCGTGGTCGGCGGGGGCGCGACTAGGCTGACTAGGCTAAGGTCATGCGGCTAGGGCGTTGACCGGCACGTCGGAGGTCCACAACGGACTGACGGCGAGCCACCCCCGGACCATCCGGGCACACGCCCTACACTGCACATGTGATCGGCGACGCAGCCTTCGCGACCGCCGGGTTGAAACAGGAGGACCGAGGTGGATGAGACCCTGGCCCGTGCGGGCATCTTCCAAGGGGTCGAGCCGGCCGCTGCGGAAGCGCTAGCACAGACGCTCGAAGCGGTGGAGTTCCCCCGGGGGCACGTGATCTTCGCCGAGGGCGAGCCCGGCGATCGGCTCTACATCATCCAGTCCGGCAAGGTGAAGCTCGGCCGCAAGTCCCCGGACGGCCGCGAGAACCTGCTGGGGATCTTCGGCCCGTCCGACATGTTCGGCGAGCTGTCGATCTTCGACCCCGGCCCGCGCACGTCGACGGCGACCACGGTCACCGAGGTGCGCGCGGTGACGATGGACCGGCCCGCGCTGCGGCAGTGGATCGCGACCCGCCCGGAGATCGCCGAGCAGCTGCTGCGCGTGATCGCCCGCAGGCTGCGCCGGACCAACGGCATGCTGGCCGACCTGATCTTCACCGACGTGCCCGGCCGCGTGGCCAAGGCGCTGCTGCAGCTCGCCCAGCGGTTCGGCAGCCAGGAGGCGGGCCTGCTGCGGGTCACCCACGACCTCACGCAGGAAGAGATCGCCCAGTACGTCGGCGCCTCTCGCGAGACCGTGAACAAGGCCCTGGCCGACTTCGCGCACCGTGGCTGGCTGCGCCTGGAAGGCAAGAGCGTGCTGATCCTCGACCCGGAGCGGCTCGCACGACGCGCCCGTTAAGACCTCTTGAGACAAGAGGGGCCCGGTCACCAGGTGACCGGGCCCCTCTTGCGTTCCACATGACGAGAGGTCGGGCGCCGCCCCCGACGCGGCGCACCGACCTCTCGCTGTGCGCGAACCATCCCCCGACGGCCCACGCTCCCCGCCCTCCGGACCAGGCCCCGACCCGTTGCCGGAGGGAACTCGCGGTGTGTTTGTTGCTGGGAGAACCATCGCACGGACTCCCACCCAAACCTCAAGGGCTTTCGCCCGTATTCACCCTCAGAGACTCCATTCGCCCCTGTTTCGTTGCGCGGGTTCTACGCGTAACGGCCTGACTGTTACCCATCTGAGACTTACCACCGGTTCGGGTGGCGGAAACCACGGATATTTACTGGTACGGCCGTACCGAAAACCGGCATACTGGTACGCATGTCCCACTCCTCTGGCCTCGCCGACTACCGCGCCGCCCTCACCACGCCTGGAGCGCGCGGCCCGGTCCTGGCCGCCCTGATCGGCCGGATGCCGATCGCCATGGTAGGCCTGTCGTTGCTGCTCTACGTCCAGCGCTCCACCGGCTCCTTCGCCACCGCCGGACTCGTCTCGGCGGGCGCGCTGATCGGCGTCGCCGTCGGGTCGGTGCTCCAGGGCCGGATCATGGACCGCATCGGACCGTCCCGGCCGCTGCTGGTCACCTGCGCCGTCTTCGCGGTGCTGGTCACCGCGGGTGTGCTGGCCGTCGAGTCCCGCGCGGCGACACCGGTCCTGATCGCGCTCGGTGTCGGCATCGGACTGTCCGAACCGATGACCGGCTCCGCGTCCCGGGCGATGTGGACCCGGCTGACCCCGCCCGGCCCCACGCGCGACGCCGCGCTGGCCTACGAAGCGATCAGCATGGAGGTCTTCTTCATCCTCGGCCCCGCCGTGTCCGGTCTGCTGCTCGCGGCCCCGTGGGCGGGCACCGGAGTGGTCGCTGGCGCGTCCTGCATGATCTTCGGCGGCGTCTGGTTCGCGCTGACGCCGACCATCCGCCGGTTCCGGCCCTCGGGCGGCGAACCGCGCGGCGGCGGCCTGCTCGGCGCCCTGGGCAGCCCCGGCATGCGCACGCTCGCGCTGGCCGCCATGGGCTTCGGCGTGACCATCGGGTTCATCGAGGTCGCGGTCCCGGCCGCGGCGACCGACGCGGGCAACGCCCCGGCGGGCGGCCTGCTGCTCGGCCTCTGGTCGGTCAGCTCGGTGATCTTCGGCGTGCTCTACGGCGTGCGGCCGTGGCCCCGGCCGATGCGCCTGCGGCTGCCCGTGCTGCTCGCGGGGTTCTCGCTGCTCCTGGCGCTGCTCGCGATCCCGACCTCGCTGCTGGGCCTGGCGCTGGCGCTGCTGGTCGCAGGCACCCTGGTGACCCCGCAGGCCACCACGCACTCGGCGGCGATCGAACTGGTCGCGCCGCAGAACACGGCCACCGAGGCGTTCGGCTGGGTGATCACCTCGGTCACTCTCGGACTCGCTACGGGTCAGTCGGTAAGCGGACAGTTGGTGGAGCACGTCGGCGTCTGGTCGTCCTACCTGGCGGCGGCGGGCGCGGGCCTGGTGTTCGCCGCGGTCGTCTACGCACGTCGGAGGACCGTGGGAGAACCCGCGCACCCGGTCGAGAGCCGGTCGCCAGCCCTCGTCTGAGCCTGTGGATAACTTCCGACGGCTGTCGGTGGCCGCCGGTAACTTCGAGGCATGGACCTGACCGCAACGACCCAACACCTCGCCACCGCGGCCGCCGACCTGGTGCGGCTCGTGCCGGGGAAGCTGATCGACCCCGTGCTCAGCGGTGTCCTGCTCACCGCGGACGCGCACGGCGTGGTGCTGGGCGCGAACGACCGCGAGCGCACGGCCCGCGTGTCCCGCGACGCGCTGGTTCACACCGAGGGCCGGGTCCTGGTGCCCGCGAAGCCACTGGCCGAGACGCTGCGCGCGCTCACTCAGCCCCAGGTGCGGCTGGTCGTCGAGGGCAGCAGGCTCGCCATCCGCGCCGACGGCGCCCGGTTCGCCCTGCCCCTGCTCGACGTCGACCTGCACCCGGGCACACCGGAAGACCCAGTGGGCGGCGGCACGGTCTCCGGTTCCCAGTTCGCCGCCGCCCTGGCCACGGTCGCCACCACCGCGTCCCGGGACGAGGCCCTGCCGATCTTCACCGGCGTCCGGCTGCGCGCGGAGGGCGACCGCCTCGTCCTCCGCGCGACCGACCGCTACCGCATGGCCATCGCCAGCATCCCCTGGTCGGCCGACACCGAGATCGACCTGATGGTCCCGGCCGCCCTCCTCGCCGAGGTGGGCAAACAGGTCGCGCACATCGACCGCGTCACCTTCCAGGCCACCGAGAACCACCTGGCACTGGCCTGGTCCGACACCGTGGTCACCACCGCCGTCCTAGACGGCTCCTTCCTCAGCGAAACCAAACTCGCCCTCTCGAACGTCGACACCCACGTCGAAGCGGACGCCGACACCCTCACCGCCGCCACCCGCCGAGTAGCCCTCTACAGCGACCCCCGAGGCGTGGTCCACCTGGAAGTGGGCGACACCGAACTCCGCCTCCGCGCCACCGACCACCAAGCAGGCGAAGCCGAGGAACCCGTTAAAGCCACCATCACCGGCGGCCGCACCAGCCCGTCCTTCCAGTCCCGCTACCTGCTCGACGCCTTACGCCCCTTCACGGGCACGCGAGTCCACCTCGCGATCCAACCTGGCATGCGGGCAACAGTCCTGACCGCCGTGGACCCCGGGGAGGTGGACCTGCGCTACATCCTCATGCCCATGCTGCCACCCAAAACCTGACCCACCCGCGCCTCGGTTGGACCATCCCCACACCGAGCCCATGCCCCCGCGCAGGGCCAGGCACCACACACCCGGGTGACAGGGCCACAGCACCCCCGGTACCGACCCACCGAAGCGGCCAACGGCGCGTCCGGCACCCAGCACGCCACATCCGACCACCAGGCCCAGGCAGGTAGACCCGTGGCCGATGCTCAGGGCGGCAATTGAGCACCCGGACAACGGCAAGCACGAACAACGGCCAAGCCGCGAAGGAGCCGCCAGGCCCCGAGCGGCACCCCACCCGACCGGCATCCCACCCAAGCAACAACCACCGGTGCGGGGAGCGGTTCGGGCGGGGGATCGAGGCCGTCCTCTCGCGGGGAAAGGCCGCTGGATGCTCGACGGGCGGCGGAACACACCCGCCCCCTACCAGCAGAAACCCGAAGCTGCCAGGTGCTCGATGGGGTGGAGCAGCAAGAACACCCGTCCCCCTGCCAGCAGAAACCCAACCCTGCCAGGTGCTCGATGGGGTGGAGTGGTTCCTTCGGGGGAGAAGGAAGATCGCTAAGCTGGCTCCGCACGTGTGAGGCCGAAGGCTTCCCACCCGTCTTTCACACGGCGATCTTCCTTCGTAGGGGCCCCGAAGAAACCACTCCACCCCATCGAGCAACCCCCCGAAGAGCAAGCAGCCAAGTCACCCGGACGAACGCAGATAGTCCAACTGGGCTCGCACAGACCACTCAGCAGGGCCCCAAAGAGCTTGGTCCACATCGGCGTAGACGATCTCCACTACCTGGCGTGGAGTCGCGTCCGGCCCGAGAGCACGCAGAGCAGCCCGAATCTGGTCCAAACGTTGTTCCCGGTGCGAAAGATATTCCCGAGCCACCACAGCCAAATCCGGCAGGTCCGGCCCATGCCCGGGAAGAACCTTCGCCCCTGGGCGATGATCCACAAGGGCGCGCAGCGAGTCCAAATACGCGCCAAGCGCCCCATCCGGTGGGGCAATGACCGTGGTGCCCCGGCCAAGCACCGTGTCACCAGTCAGGACCGCCGTCTGACCGTCGTAATCGACCGTCAGGCACAGCGAATCAGCAGTGTGGCCGGGAGTGTGCAGAACTTCCAGGTCCAGACCCGCGAGAGCAACCACCTCACCGTCCCGCAGAGGAGCCGCCCCGACGCAGAGACCCGGATCAAAGGCGCGAACCGGGGCGCCCGTCCGGCGGGCCAGCCAAGGCGCGCCTGCCACATGGTCCGGATGGTGGTGGGTAATCAACACAGCCTCAACCTGCCCGGCAGCGGCGATGACCCGCTCCAGGTGGGGCTCATCCTCGTAGCCCGGATCGACCACGACGCAGCCTGGGGAGCCGGGGGCGCGCAGGAGCCAGGTGTTGGTGCCGTCGAGGGTCATCGGGCTCGGGTTGTCCTCCAACAACACCGAGGCGAACGGCGTGACCTCGCGGACGACACCGTAGGCGGGGTGGGTCATGGGTGGTCCACTCGGTCGTCGGGGCGGGCGTCGATGTGGTTGGCCGCGCCCGCGTAGGCGGGGTCGGTGGGCAGGACGACGCGGATGCGGGCGCCGTCGCGGACGACCTTGGGGATGATCTTGTCGACGGCGCGGTCCGCTGCCATGGCCGCGGCGACTGAGCCGCACTCGTGCAGTTCCGCGAGGGACATCCAGGTGGGCGGAAGCAAGGCGCGGGCGCCCTGTTTCCAGTCTTCGATGGCACCTGCGGGGAGTTGCCAGGCGGCGTCCTCGGCCTCGGTGGTGTCGCCGTCGGCGCGCTGGCCCTCGGGCATGGCGGCGAGGAAGAAGCGGGTGTCGTAGCGGCGCGGCTCCTCGGCCGGGGTGACCCAGTTGGCCCACGGGCGCAGCAGGTCGGCCCGCAGCACCAGGCCGTTGTCCGCGAGGAACTCGGCCAGCGAGTACTTCCGATCGACCAGGTCCTGCCGTGCGGCGTGGAAGGGCCGGGGGTCGGACACGACGCTGTCGGCGTCCGGGCCTGCCAGCAGCACCCCGGACTCCTCGAACGTCTCCCGCACCGCCGCGCACACCAGCGCCCGCGCCAGCCCCTCGGCGCACGCGAACCGGGCCGCCCACCACCCGGGCTCCGGCCCGTGCCAGGCGACCGAGACGTCCGCGTCCCGCCGGTCGACGCCACCGCCGGGAAACACCGTCATGCCCCCGGCGAACGCCATGCCCACGACCCTGCGGAGCAGGAAAACCTCCAGCCCCGCCGCCGCGTCCCGAACCAGCATCACCGTCGCCGCGTCCTTGGGGACCACGGGCGGGTCGGGCGCGACCGCGGGCACGAGTCCCTCCGGGAGAACCAGTTCCTCGGGCAACTCCAGCACGCCCCGACCCTACGCGGCTCGCCCGCCCCGGCACGGTGCCGTCGCCCACACCGACGACAGCCGCCCAGCCGCCTCAGCTCACCCGGAGACGGCTCTCACCCACCCGCCAGGTGTGCCCGCCGCGTCAAGATGGTTGGTCGGCTCGTCCAGCAGGAGCAGCGGCGGGTCGCGCAGCAGCAGCCGGGCCAGCATGAGTCGGACCTGCTGCCCACCGCTGACCCGCCACATCGGCGTCTCGTCCGGCAGGTCGGCGATGCCGAGGCGGTCGCGCAGCTCGGCAATACGCGACTCGAAGTCCCAGCCGGACAACGCTGTCCACTCGTCCACCGCGTCGCCGTAAGCGCCGAGCGCCGACGGATCTGTGGCCAGCGCCGACTCCAGCGCGCGCATCCGCTGTCGGACGGCGTGCGTCTCGGCCAACCCGCTCGCCAGGTAGTCGCCGACGCGGACGGACGGGTCGGGGATCTCCTGTTCGAGGAAACCGACCTCGGCGGGCGCGGTGAGGTGACCGTCCTCGGGGCGGATTCGGCCCGAGAGCAGGCGCAGCAGCGTCGACTTTCCGACGCCGTTCGGACCGACGACGCCGAGCCGTTCACCGGGACCGCGGGTGAAGCTGACCTCATCGAAGAGGGGTTCGCCGTCGACGTCCGCGCTGAGGCGGTCGGCTTTGAGGACGGCGTGGGAGCATTGCGGAAGCAGTCAAGAGGACTCCTGGAGCCACAGACGGAGGCGGCACGCACTCATATGGTGCGGCGCTGAGGTCGACGTCTTGTGCTCATCAGTTGCCCATGCGCCAACGATGCCGACCGGGGGTGCGGGGGCGCAACCGAATTAACGGCAGGATGGTCGGCATGAGCGGAGACGTGCTGCGGGTCGGACTGGTCGGGGCGGGACCGTGGGCGCGGGCGGTGCACGCGCCGGGTTTGGCGAGCCACCCGGCGTTCGACCTCGCCGCGGTGTGGGCCCGCCGCCCGGAGGCCGCCGCCGAGGTGGGGGCGCCGGTCGCGGCGGACTTCGACGCCCTGTTGTCCACTGTGGACGCGGTGGCGTTCGCCGTGCCGCCATTGGTCCAAGCCGAATTGGCGCCGCTGGCGGCGCGGGCGGGCAAGCACGTGCTGCTGGAGAAGCCGCTCGCGACCACGGTCGCCGACGCGCGCCGGGTGGCCGACGCGGTGGACGCGGCCGGGGTCGCCTCGATCGTGGTCTTCATCCGCCGGTTCGCCCCGGAGACCGTCGCCTGGCTGGACGAGGTCCGCGCGGCGGGCGCCTGGTCCGGCGGCAGCGCCCGCTGGCTGTCGGGTGCCCTGCTCGGCGGCGCCTACTCCGGCTCCCCCTGGCGACAGGAGGGCGGCGCGCTGACCGACATCGGCCCGCACGTGCTCGACCTGCTCGACGCCGCCCTCGGCCCGATCACCGAGGTGCTGTCCGCCCACCACGCCGACCCGGACCTGTGGCACCTGACCCTCGCCCACGACACCGGCGCGACAAGCACCGCGACACTGTCGATGCGCCTCCCCATGCGCCCCACCATCACCGACATCTCCGTATACGGCGACAACGGCTACCGCGAACTGGTAGGCCGAGCGACACCACCGCAAACCTCTTACGCGGCCCTGCTGGACGACTTCGCGAAGATGGTCCACTCCAACCAGACCGAACACCCCCTGGACGTCCACCGGGGCGTGCGCATCCAGGAACTCCTCCACGCGGTCCGCACGACCCTGCGGTAGCCGCCGCCCAGCGAGGTTGTCCACAAGGCAGTCGCCGCCGAGCGAAGTTATCCACAGGCAAGATCGTTCCCGCCTCGATTGTCGGCCTGGCCCGATAGACTGGAGCGGGGTCAGCCCCCAGGGCGGGTGGGGTCTGTTGTGGCCGGGTCGCGGGTCTTCGCGGATGGGTTTTGGCAGGTGGTCGGGGTGCGGTCTGGTCGGCGGCGTGTTCGATCGGACGGGGTGGCGGCCAGTGGATTGTGGGGCGGGCCTGGATTCAAGCGGGCTTGTCCTGGTTCTCGGTCCGCTTGTCCGGAAGGTTTGGCTTGAGGCGCGCTTCTCCCGGGAGACTCGGGTAAAGCGCGCTTCATCTGGGACTTGCGCATCAAGCCGGGGTGTCCCGACGGTTCGGGTTGCGGCGTGCTTCCCCCGAGGCTCCGAGGTCAGGCGTGCTTCTCCCGGGAGTTCGCTGGGTCAGGCGCGCTTGTCCGGGGGCGGGAGTGGGGTGCCGTTGACCATCGTGGGGCCGCCCGCTTCCTGCCAGTCGAACGGTGGGGTTCCGGTGCCTTCGAGGTCGCCCTGCCAGCCGGGGTGGGCGGGGTCGGTTTGCTCGCGGCGGGCGAGTTCCTCCTGGAGTTGGCGCAGGAGGCCCAGTTCCTGGTCGTTGAGGGACTCGTCCGGTTGGGCCGGGGGCGCGTCGGGGGTCCACGTGGGGGGTTGGGGGTCGGGGGTGGTGTTCTTGGGTTCGGCGGTGCGGCGTTCGGCGCGGGAGGGCTTGACGACGGGGGCCGTCAGTTGCACGTCCGCTTTCGTGCCCGCGCCGGGTGGGGCGGGGGCGGGCGGGGGCATCGGCGGCGGCGACGCGAGCTGCGGCTTCTTGCGGGACACCGGGACTTCAGTGGCGTAGCGCATGGCCGTGTGGTGGTAGTCGGTCGGCTCAGCGCCGTCGCGGAGGACTTCGACGGAGGCGGTGATGCCCGCGCGGCGTAACGCGTGTTCGACCCGGTACGCGGTGGCGGGGGCGGAACCCGCCGGGCCGACGCCGATGAGGACGACGCGGTGCGGGACCGCGCCGGTCGCCGCGCCGGACGGGGTCAGCCGCCAGACCGCCCACACCGCGCGGATGTCGGGGAGGGCGGCGATGACGCGGTCGGCCGCTTCGGCGATGCCCTGTTCCGCGCCAACGCCGTCGACCTTGCCGCCCGCGAAGCGGTGGGCGGTGACCAGGGACGGCTCGGCGACGGTGAGGCGCGCGACGACGGCCGGGTCGCAGTGGGCCGCGGCGAACAGGGCCAGCAGCTCCTCCCGCTCGGCGGCGCCGACGGCGACCGGGCCCGCCGCGAGGCAGCCCGCGATGAGTTCCAGCGCGCGGTCGACCTCGGCGGAGGCCAGCAGCTCCCGCGCGTCGGCCAGCGCGTCGTCGTCCATGCGGCCCGCGAGGGCGATCAGGAGGTCGTGCACCCGGACGGGCAACGCGACCCCGGACCAAGAACCCTTGCCTGCGGCGACCTGCGTCACGATCGTTCCCCTCCCACTCGTCCAGCGCTAACTGGGAACCAGGTGGCCTTCGGCGACCAGCGGTTCCGAGGCCGCCAGCGCGGCCCGGTGGTACTGCGTCAGGTCCATGCCCTGGGGCAGCACCTCGACCGCGGGCTCGTAGGCGCCCAGTGCCCGCAGCACGCGCTGCAGCTCCCCCGTGAGCCGCGCGCCGTCACCGGACACGGTGACCAGGACGACCCGGGCGACCGAGCCCGCCACCACCCGGCCGCGGCGCCAGCTCGACCGCGCCTCGACCACCTCGGGCCGACCGCGCAGCAGCGCGCCGAGCACCACCGCGACCGAGTCGCCCAAGCTCACCCAGTCAGGTGACTCCGCGGAGAAGGTGTAGTCGAGTTCGCTGATTTCGTCCACCCACGGCAGGGCGTTGAGCCGTTCGGGGTCGGCTCCCGCGGGCAGCAGCGCGGACCCGAGCAACCGCGATTCCGTGGGTGTGATGCCGACACGTTCGCGCAAGAGGGTCAGCGGTAGCGCGCGAGCGACCGCGTCTACCGCGCCCGCGGAAAGCCAGTCGCGGAACCGCCAGAGCTGACGGTCGCTGAGCCTTCCGGCGAGCCGGAGAAGCAGTTCGTGGGTCTCCTGAACGCTCACCGGGCCACCTCACTCGTTCGGTGGCCCTTCGCGCTTGCACGCTGTGCCACTGGTCCGCTCACGATGACACCTCCACCACAAGCTCGACCTCGACCGGGACGCCCAGCGGCAGTTCGGCGACGCCGACCGCGGACCGGGCGTGCTTGCCCTGCTCGCCGAACACCTCGGCGAACAGGTCGGAGGCGCCGTTGAGGACGGCGGGCTGGCCGGTGAAGCCCTCGGCGGAGGCGACGAAGCCCACCACCTTCACCACCCGGACGATCGCGTCGACGCCAACCAGCGCGTCGACGGCGGCCAGCGCGTTGAGCGCGCACACCCTGGCGAGCTTCTGCGCTTCCTCGGGGCTGATCTCGCTGCCGACCTTGCCGGTCGCCGCGAGCGCGCCGTCGACCAGCGGGATCTGGCCCGCGGTGAAGACCAGCGAGCCGGTGCGCACGGCCGGGACATAAGACCCGGCGGGCGGGGCGACGGGCGGGAGTTCGATGCCGAGTTCGACAAGCCGCTCTCGCCAGCCCATCAGGCCCCCTTGGGACGCTTGAGGTAGGCGACCAACTGCTCGCCGGTGGGTCCCGGCAGCACCGTGACCAGTTCCCAGCCGTCCTCGCCCCACTGGTCGAGGATCTGCTTCGTCGCGTGGATCAGCAGCGGAACGGTGGCGTATTCCCACTTCGTCATGGGCCGCAGCCTAGCCAGTGGCCGCGGCGCCGGTGGGTACGGTGGCGAAGTGGAGACGTGGCGACTGATCGCGACCGCCCTGCTGGCCGCGGGCGGGCTGCTCTTGGTGCTGGTCACGATGGCCAAGGTGCGTGACCGGGTGTCCTCCGGCGGGCCGGTCGCGATCGCCGGGGCGATCGCGTTCACGATCCTGGTGCTGCTGTGCGTGCTGACGGTGACCGTGTTGCCCACGGCGGTGGCGTGGGGCGCGGTGGTGGTCGTCGGCGCCACCGCCTCGGTGATGTTGCTCGCTGGCTGAGCCGGTCGGGCGGCGTGCGCGGCGACCGGGCATTTACGCTGAAAGGGTGACCACCCCCGTCGTCGGTTGGACCGAGGAGATAGCCCGCGCGCGGCTCCATGTGGTGACCGGCAAAGGGGGCACGGGCAAGTCCACGGTCGCGGGGGCGCTCGCGCTGGCGCTGGCCACCGGCGGCAGGCGGGTCCTGCTGGTCGAGGTCGAGGGCAGGCAGGGCATCGCGCAGCTTTTCGACACCCAGCCGCTGCCGTATTCCGAGGAGAAGGTGGCCTCGACCCCCGGCGGCGGCGAGGTCCGGGCGCTGCACGTCGACGTCGAGGCGGCGCTGCTGGAGTACCTGGCGATGTTCTACAACCTTGGTTTCGCGGGCCGCACGCTGCGCAAGATGGGCGCGATCGAGTTCGCCACGACCCTCGCGCCGGGCCTGCGCGACGTGCTGCTCACCGGCAAGATCAAAGAGTGCGTCACGCGCACTGACGGCGCCGGTAGGCATGTCTATGACGCGGTGGTTGTCGACGCGCCGCCGACCGGCCGGGTCGTGAAGTTCCTCGACGTCACCAAGGCCATGGCGGATCTGGCGAAGGTCGGGCCGATCAAGGGGCAGAGCGACGGCGTGGTGCGGCTGCTGCACTCCGGTGACACCGCCGTGCACCTGGTCACCCTGCTCGAAGAGATGCCGGTCCGCGAGACCATGGACGCTGTCGGCGACCTGGATGGCGCCGACCTGCGCCCGGGCGCGATCCTGCTGAACCGGGTCCGCCCGCCCCGGCTGCCCGCGCGGTCGGTCACCGCGGCGGCCGACGGCCGGGTCGACGCGACCCGGGTCCGCGACGGGCTGGCCGCGGCGGGCCTCGCGCTGTCCGAGGACGACCTGGACGGCTTGGTTGACGAGACCGTCGAGCACGCTGTCCGCGTGCAGGCGGAGCGTCGGGCCCGGGAGCAACTCGCCGAGGTGGACCTGCCCGCCGTCGAGCTGCCCGACCTGGTCGACGGCATCGACATCGGCGCCCTCTACGAGCTGGCCGAGTGCCTGGTGGACCAGGGGGTCCGATGACCGTGCTCGACGTGGACGCGCTGATCGATGACCCCGAAACCCATGTCGTGGTGTGCTGCGGCTCCGGCGGAGTCGGCAAGACGACGACGGCCGCCGCGATCGCGCTGCGCGCCGCCGAGCGCGGGCGCAAGACGGTGGTGCTGACCATCGACCCGGCCCGCAGGCTCGCGCAGGCCCTCGGCCTGGAGGAACTGGGCAACACGCCCCGGCAGATCACCCTGCCCGGGTTCGAGCCCAAGGGCGAGCTGAGCGCGATGATGCTCGACATGCGCCGCACGTTCGATGACATGGTGCTGGCGCACGCGGGTGAGAAACGCGCCCAGGAGGTGCTGGCCAACCCGTTCTACAAGACGATCTCGTCGTCGTTCTCCGGCACGCAGGAGTACATGGCGATGGAGAAGCTGGGGCAGCTCGCCGCCGAGGGCGCCTGGGACCTGATCGTGGTCGACACGCCGCCGTCGCGGTCGGCGCTGGACTTCCTCGACGCGCCGCAGCGGCTGTCCACCGCGCTGGACGGGCGCATGATCAAGCTGCTGACCGGGCCAGCCCGGGCGGGCAGCTGGGGCATCCGCAAGGTCGTGAGCGCCGGGTTCGGGCTGTTCGCCAAGGCCGTGTCGACCATCGTCGGCGGGCAGTTGCTCAGCGACGCGTCGGCGTTCGTGCAGGCCTTCGACGGCATGTTCGGCGGGTTCCGCGAGCGCGCCCGAAAGACCTACGAGCTGCTGCGCTCCAGCGGCACGGCGTTCGTCGTGGTGGCCGCGCCGGAGCCGGACGCGCTGCGCGAGGCGAGCTACTTCGTGGAACGGCTCGACGCCGAGTCCATGCCGCTCGCCGGGCTCGTGGTCAACCGCACGCATCCTGTCCTGGCGAAGCTGTCCGCGGCGAAGGCCCTCGCCGCGGCGGACAGCCTCGACGGCAAGGGCGACGCGCCACTGGCCGCGGCGGTGCTGCGGCTGCACGCCGACCGGGTCGCGCTCGCCCAGCGGGAGCGCAGGCTGATCACCCGGTTCACCAAGGCCCACCCCGGGGTGTCGCTGGCGCATGTGCCCGCCATGGCCGCCGACGTGCACGACCTCGATGGCCTCCGGCAGATCGGCGACCGCCTGGCCGGGACATGACAGTCACCCGCGGCGGCCGGAGCCGCGGCGGGTAACCGTCAACGGGCTCTTAGCCGACTCGGACGTCTTCGTCGTCGTAGCTGTGCCTGCGACGGGCGTCATCGAGCAGCTCACGCCACGAGGCCACGTCCGGCCTGCGGCGCAGCAGCGCCCGACGCTCCCGCTCGGTCATCCCGCCCCACACACCGAACTCGATGCGGTTGTCCAGGGCCTCGGCCAGGCACTCCGTGCGCACCGGGCACGCGATGCAGACCATCTTGGCCTTGCGCTGCTCGGCCCCCCGAACGAAGAGCCCGTCGGGGTCCTCGTCTCGGCACGTCGCGCGCACGCGCCAGTCGGCCTTCTGCTTTTCGAGATGCATATCCCCCACCCCTGTCGTCGTCGCGACCCAGAACCCGATACCCCCCGGTATCGAGTGCCTCCGAGCCCCACCGCGTGACCGGTGGCGCTGTTCGGCGCTGTCGTGAGACGTTGACGGACTTTAGTCGGTCACGGTTCCATAGAGAACACCGGGATAGGCACCCGTTACAGAATGTCAACGCACCGCACGGGGGAGACCGGCGGCGCTTGGCGGTGGACTGGCCCGGCCACGCGTACGCTGGTGCACGTGCGTGTGGGAGACAGCCTGCTGAAACTACTCGGTCTCTGCCTGCTCGCCGGCGTGCTCGTCGCCGGCATGCTGTTCCCGATCGTGGGGGCGTTGGGGGTCGTGTCCAACCGGGCAAGTGACACGATCGACAGTGTCTCGGCCGACCTCGTGGCGACCCCGCCGCCGCTGATCACGACGATCACCGACAGCGCGGGCACCCCGATCGCGTCCCTGTTCGACCAGTACCGGATCCCGGTCGCCCCCGAGCAGATCTCGGCGACGATGAAGGCCGCGCTGGTCTCGATCGAGGACCGCCGCTTCTACGAGCACCACGGCGTGGACTGGAAGGGGACCATCCGCGCCGCGATCTCCAACCAGTCCGGCGGCGACGTGCAGGGCGCGTCCACCCTCACCCAGCAGTACGTCAAGAACTACCTGATCAACGTGGTCAACCGGGACAACAAGACCGAGCAGTCCCGGGCCCAGGAGCAGACCATCGCCCGCAAGCTGCGCGAGGCGCGGATCGCGATCCAGCTTGAGCAGAAGATGGGCAAGGAAGAGATCCTCGCCGGGTACCTCAACGTGGTCGAGTTCGCCTACGAGGTTTACGGCATCGGGGCGGCGGCGAGCGCGTACTTCGGCACCACGCCCGACAAGCTCACCGTCGCGCAGTCGGCGCTGCTCGCGGGCGCGGTGAACAACCCCGTGCTCTACAACCCGTGGCGCAAGCCCGCTGAGACGCTGCAGCGGCGCAACGTCGTCATCGACAAGATGGTCGAGAACCAGAAGCTCTCACCGGACTTCGCAGAGGCGGCTAAGAAGGAGCCGTTGGGCGTGCTTCCTTCGCCTAAGAAGCCCGCGGCCAACTGTGTCGGTGCGGGCCCCGAGTACGGGTTCTACTGCCAGTACGTGTTCGAGTACCTGGAGAAGGTCGGGTTCACCGAGGACCAGATCAAGACCGGCGGCTACACCATCAAGACCAGCTTCGACGCCCGCGCCACCCAGCTCGCCAAGGCGGCGGCCGAGGCCGAGGTGCCCAAGCGCCAGCCCGGCATCGCCAACACCATGGCCATCGTCGCCCCCGGCAAGGAACGCCACCAAGTCCTCGCCCTGGTCGCCAACCGCGACTACGGCCTCGACGCCGCCGCGGGCCAGACCACCTACGGCCTGCCCAGCCGGATCGCGAACAAGTTCGGCGCGGGCTCCATCTTCAAGATCTTCACCTCGGCCGCCTACCTGGAAAAGGGCGGCGGCATCATGAACCAGGTCGACGTGCCGTCCACCTACACCTCTCAGGTGTTCATCAACGGCGCGGCTTCCTGCCCCCCGACCGCCAGACAGGGCGACGGCGCCACACGGACATACTGCGTGCGCAACGCCGCGGACTACCCGGGAAAGCTGACCCTGCAGGACGCTCTCGCAACCTCCCCCAACACCGCCTTCGTGATCCTTGAGGAACGGGTCGGGATGAGCCCGGTGGTCGACATGGCGAGCAGGCTCGGCCTCCGCGACACCATGGCGTCCAGCATGGCCGGTTTCGATCCGAACCCCGAGCGCAAAGAGGACGAATACCGGCTCAGCCAGTCCGACTTCTTCAAGCCCACGCCCACCAACGCGGGCAAGGCGTCGTTCACGCTCGGCCCTGGCCCGGTGAGCACCCTGGAGTTGGCCAACGTCGGCGCGACCATCATGAGCGGTGGCGTCTGGTGCCCACCGTCGCCGCTGATCGAAATCCTTGATCGCAACGGCAAGAAGATCGAGGTCAACGAGCAGCCGTGCGAGCAGGCCGTCGCCGAGCCGCTGGCCAACACGCTGGCGATCGGCCTGTCCAAGGACGAGACCACCGGCACCGCGCGGGCCGCAGCCCAGGCCGTCGGCTGGAACCGGCCGATGATCGGCAAGACCGGCACCACGCAGGAGTACAAGTCGGCGGGCTTCCTCGGCGCCACCCCGCAGTACGCGGCGGCAGTGCTGACCTTCAACGACAGCCCCAAGCCCCAGGGCATCTGCGACACCGACCCGCCCCGCCTCTGCGGCACCGGCGGCAACATCTACGGCGGCAAGGTCCCCGCCCGCACCTGGTTCCAGACGATGTCGAAGCTCCTGGAGGGCCAGCCCGCGCTGCCACTGCCGCCACCGGACCCGCGCTACCTCGACGGCGGCCCGGAGATCAAGGTCCCGGACGTCATCGGCAAGAGCCAGGAAGAGGCGACCAGCATCCTCCAGCAGGCCGGCTACCAGGTCGTCGCCAAGGACCGCAACGACGCCCGGCAGAAGGGCACCGTCGTCGGCCAGTCCCCCCGCGGCGCAGCCCTGGCGGGCGAGACCATCACCATCCAGGTGAGCACCGGCTACGTCCCACCCCCACGCACCTCGGACGCCCCACCCCCAGCCAGCGAATCAGCCCCACCCCCAAGCGACAACGGCGGCGGTGACAACGGCGGCGGCACCCCACCCGCGGAAGGCGAGAACCCCGGAAACGGGAACGGCAACGGCAACCCCGGCGGCGGCTTCCCCGGCGGCGGCCCACCGATCACCATCGGCCCTATCCGCCCCTGATGGCAATCAAGGGCGGATAGGCGTCGAGGGTCACTGCGCCAAACGTGACGCGATGATCGGTCGAATGCCGGGTTTGATGAACACAAGCACGGACTATTCAGCGCAGGTGCGCACACATCAATTTTGGTGTGCACCCAACCCGATTGGAACAACAAAGCGACTTGCAGCAGGGGTCAGCACGGGCTAACCGCCGGGTGCGGATCGCGTCCCGTGGCCAGGTAATACCCCGCGACGTACCCGATCACGTTCTCCCACGGGTTGGCGTAGGTAGTTCCCACGTAGTACCACACACTATCGCCATTAATGGACTGGCCATACACATAGCACCCGAGCCACACTTCTTGGCCAGCGTTCAAAGTCCCAATGACCGAAGTACTCGTATTTGCCCCGGCGCGTACATTGACCCGGGCCGTAGTGTCAGCGCAGTACAAATCATCAGGAGATCCCGTATAACATGCGTGGATCGCCGCCGAAGCAGTCCCGGCCGTCACCGTGCCTAACATCAGCACTGCGCCTGACAACACTCCGGCGACCTTGAGAACCGCGCGACGAGAAAATTTGACAGAATACATTGAATAGTCCCTTCGCCACCAGGGGCGACTAGTCGATCACTTCACCATTACAGCCAGGATCTCACTCTTCAAGACATCACCTGCCATTGCGGCGATAAAACACACGCGAGGCGGTGCGCAGAAATTATCGTTCACCCCAGAAACACTTAGCAAACGCGTCCAGACTCACATGCCAAGCGCATCAGAACGACGCGGGCCGAATGACATGCGAGCTACGCGATCGCCCCCTTCCCACAGGGTTCCATGGAAGCATACGAGCGCGACTTTGAGCAATACACTTCACGGCCGATCTGCGTCACTGGCGGCAGCCACGAGAAGTCCGCCAACCGGAGCGATCAAGAACGCCAAAGATCCATCGCGCTACGGGACGGCAAGCGATCGCGCGCAGCAACATTCCCTGCGCTTATGATCTACGCCACCGTAACGCGAGCATCCTTCCGCGCACTCAGAAACCGATACCAACCTGAACGGGCTATTGCCAAACATCGCCTTACCTGCGAAGCTACCCGCAAGGTGCTCAACCTGACGAGTGGGGGCTCAGATGAGCAAAATGCCCGGTTAATTTGACCTGCGGCCCGACACGGCCACAAGGTCGACCTGTGCGATCCAACACAGTACCGTCAGCGGTTTGATTGCAGCGCACCGAACATGCGCGGACATCCGCGGCAGCGCAGGTCGATGCACAGCTGATATTCCTGCTGACATTTATTAGCCGACCACCCGCTTGACGTAGTGGTTCCTATGCGCGCTTGGGGGAGATGTCGCACTGAATATCGGGGGTAGTCGGTGCGGGCGCAGTCGCGCACCGCCGGATCCGGCACGAAATCGGATTCGGCCAACTTCGTCTGCTGGCGTGCTTGCCAGACTTGGGGAGAAGAATGCCTGACGCCAAGGTGCTTGAAGCGCAGAAGTGGGTCAACGCGACCTACGGGGCCGTGGCAGGCTACAACCGCTGTCCGGAGGACGGGAAAACCGCGTGGAGCACCATGTTCTCGCTCACCCGCGCGCTGCAGCACGAACTAGGGATCACCGCTTTGTCCGACTCTTTCGGCCCGACGACGCTCAGCAAGCTCGGAGCCCTGGGCGATGTGGGCCCCGGCTTCGGCAACCAGAACATCGTTCGAATCCTGCAGCACGGCCTGTTCTGCAAGGGCTATTGGGGCGGCAATATTCCCGGCAACTACGACACCGCCACCCAGAACTCTATCTTCAAGATCATGGGCGACATGGGGTTGGACCGCTCGATCAGCACGTCGCCCAAGGTGTTCAAGGCGATCCTGACCATGGACGCCTACGTCCTGCTGTCACCCGGCCGCGACGAGGTGCGCTGGATTCAGCATTGGCTGAATAACCGTTACTTCAACCGGTCCACGTTCTTCATCATCCCGTGCGACGGAGTGTTCTCCCGCGATGTGCAGAAGGCCCTGATGCGGGCCCTGCAGTACGAGTTCGGCATCCCGGACGACCAGGCCACCGGCAACTTCGGGCCTGCCACGGAGAACGGTCTGCGCAACCACACCCTCGCCCAAGGCGCGAGCGGGGTCTTCGTCCAACTGTTCAGCGCCGCGTGCGTGTTCAACGGCCCCGCCTTCACCGCGGGCGGGGACGTCTACGCGCGGTTCCAGAGTTCCTATGACGCTGACCTGGCCGCCTGGGTGCGCGCCTTCCAAGCGTTTTCCCTGCTGCCCGCCACCGGCAACGGCGACTACGGGACGTGGGCGCAGTTGCTGATCTCCACCGGCGACAAGGACCGCGAGGCACACGGCTGCGACACCCGGTTCGAGATCTCCGCCGCGCGGGCGGTCGAGCTCAAGGCCTCCGGCTACGACATCGTCGGTCGCTACATCGACGAGGACGAAACCAGCACCCTGGACAAGGAGCTCAAGCCGGGCGAACTGAACAACATCTTCAGCGGTGGCGTGCGGATGTTCCCGATCTTCCAGCTGAACTCCCGCCAACTGGTGGACTTCGACTACGACAAGGGCCGGGCTCACGGCCAGCGCGCGCACGACCGCGCCGTCGGTTACGCCTTCAACCAGGGAACGGTGATCTACTTCGCGGTCGACTACGACGCCACCGACGAGGAGATCACCAGCAACATCATTCCGTACTTCCGCGGCGTCCAGGCGGGCCTGGCCAGCCGCGGCAAGCGCTACATCGCCGGGGTGTATGGCTCGCGCAACGTCTGCACACGGGTCTCCACCGAGGCCAGCGCGCGGTTCTCCTTCGTGTCAGGCATGTCCTACGGATTCTCCGGCAACCTCGGCTTCCCGATGCCGCGCAACTGGGTCTACAACCAGATCAAGGAGTACCGCTTCGCCCCCGGCGGATCCACACCCATCGACCTCGACCGGGACGTGCACCGGTCCAGCCTGGACCGCGGCGTGGGGCCGGAGAACGTCGGCTCCACGGCCACCACCGTCGACACCTTCCTCATCTGGGTGGAGGCCGTCTACGCGGCAGCGGTGAACTACCGCAACACCCACCCCGATGTCGATGTGAACAACTTGACCCTGCAGTGGATGCGCTACCCCCGCTACCACGGCCTCGCCTCAGGCTGGCAAAGCTTGATCGGCGACGCCGAGGAGGAGTGGCTGGAGTACGCCCACAACAACATCCCGCCGCGGGTGGAGAGCTTCGTCGACCCGTCCTGGGGCGTCGAGGTGCAGACCAACCACCTCGCCGCGTCGATGAACGCCGTGCTACTGAAGAACACCGGTCCCGGATCGGAGGTCAACGAAGGCGACTTCGGTTCCTGGGGCGGCGCCTTGATCAGCTTCTATGTCGACTGGCGGGACAACGCCACCTCCTACGCCTCGGGCTACGCCTTCTGCCAGGATCGGTTGGCAAAGGTGAACGTCGTCTCGTCGTTCCCATTGGGCGACCTGATCGAAGACGTCGACGCCTGCCTGGTCGGCTGGGCGCTGCGCGACGGCGCCCAGATCCACCAGGCGCTGCGGTTCCACCTCAAGCAGGGCGGTCACCTGCACCGCTTCCGCGACTATTTCTTCGCCCGCCACAACGGCCGCGCCGCGGACGCCGTGGCCACCGCCCGCACCATGCTGGCCGCGACGCTGCCCCCGGTGATAGCGGGCCTGCGGCTGGGCCTGCTCGGGAATGCGATGTACCCCTGGTTCATGCCCGATGACAAGCTGGACCCGTTCCTTCAGGGCTACGCGGACGTGCTCCAGAACCTGGTGGGACAGGAGAGCTCGTGACGTCAGCGGAAGGGGTGGCGGCCTCGTGGCCTTGTTCGTGATCGTCCTGTGGCTGGCGGCCTCGCTGCTGTGGTGGGGCTTCTTCCGACTGGTCCGGCAGGCCGTGCGGCCCGCGGCCCAGGACTGGGTGCTGCTGACCGGCCTGGCCGCGGTGACCACCCTGGCCTGGTACGGGTGGGGGTGGTCGCACCTGTTCGTCGTCGACCTGGAGTACCGGTGCCCCGGTCACGACCCTGCCGACGTCCCTTCCTATTTCCCGCTGAGTTGGACCTGCGCGGGTACCGAGAACTTGGTGCCCGCGCACATCAACCCGATCTTGTTCGCCCTGCTCGCCCTCACCGCGGCCTGCGCGGTCACCGCGCTGGTCAAGGCGCGGAGGGCACCTCAGAGGAGCACACGATGACCGAGACGAGCAGCGGTATCGGCCGCCGCGGGTTCCTGACCGGGCTCGGCCTCGCCGGTGGCGTGGCCGGGGCTTGGACGATTGGCCTGGCGACCCCTGCCAGTGCCGCGGGGTGGGCCGCGGACACCTCCGCCAACGGCTGGCCGATCCCGCCGAAGGACGTGTCGACCCACCCGGTGGAGGGCTCCGCGGCCTTCGTCCCGCTGCCCGCGGGCCCGGTGGCGGTTCTGCTGCTGCACGTAGCCCGCCGCTTCCACTATGAGATCGCCACCCTCGACGCCGGTGACGTCGTCGGCGCCAGCACCGGTTCCGCCGTCACGGTTCCCGTCGAATCCAACCACTTGTCTGGCACCGCGATCACTCTGCAACCGGGTCTGCGCCCCGCAGGCGTGGTCGACACCTACTACCCGCACGAACTGGCCATCCTCCGCGACATCCTGGCGGACTGCGACGGCCTGGTTCGCTGGGGCGGCGACGACCTGACCGGCCCCGCCGAGGGCCTGTTCCACATCGCCGCGGCCCCGGGCAGCCGCGCCTTGGCCAAGACCGCGAAAACACTGGACCGCACTGCGGGCACCAACCCGGACCCGTTCATCCCCCAGCGCCGCTCCCGGGCAATGGCCCTGGAACGCGAACAACGCCGCCGCTGATCCGACGGGTGGCGAGGACCTAGCCCTCGCCACCCTTCTCCTCCGCGCGGAGCCGGTCGGTCACCAGAGCACAACATCGTCGTCTCGGAAGACGAGACCGACGGGTCCTCCTTCGGGGAGGGTGGCGAGGCGGCGGGCCCCGCTCGACGCGGCGCTGGCCGCGGTCGTGCGGGACACCGCCGGGTGGCTCTCGGCCATCCGGCGGATTCCGGACGGCGTCCAAGTGGTCGCGGGCTATCGCGGACACGCCGCAGGACTGCTCGGCCAGCGCGAGGTGAGCGTGTGCTTCACCTTCACCCTGACCTGCGGCGATGCTTGGCGGCTGGAGAGCGCGAGACGACCTGCTGAGCGCTCAGCCGGTGAGCTTGGCCTTGACGGCGGCGGCAACCCGGCCGCCCTCAGCGCGCCCCGCGACCTTGGCGTTGGCCGCCTTCATGACCTGGCCCATCTGACGGGGACCAGGAGCGGCGCCAAGCTCGCCCGTGACGTCAGCCACAGCCTCGTCCACCAAGGCGGTCAGCTCGTCGTCGGACAACTGCTTGGGGAGGTAGTCCGCGAGGACCTCGGCCTCGTCCAGCTCCAGCTGCGACTGCTCCGCGCGTCCCGCGCCCGCGAACGCCGCGGCGGCCTCTTTGCGCTTCTTGACCTCGCGGGTGAGGATCTTGAGGACCTCGTCGTCGGTGAGTTCCCTGGCCTCGGTGCCCGCGACCTCTTCCGTCGTCACCGCGGCAAGAGCCATGCGCAGTGTCGCGAGCCGGGTCTTCTCCCGGTTCTTCAGCGCGGCGGTGAGGTCCGCCTGCAACCGGTCCTTGAGCTGAGCCATGAGAAGAACCCTACTGACTCCGCAAACGGAGTTTCGGCCTCGGCCACGCCGCCCCGTACGCTCAGGGGTGTGAGTGACGCAGCCAGGACCCTCAGTCGCATCGCACTCGGCACGACCGCGGTCGGCGCCGCCACCCTCGCCTACGCGGCGGGCATCGAACGCAGGCACTGGACCCTGCGGCAGGCCACGCTGCCGGTGCTCGCCGAAGGGGCGCGGCCACTGCGGGTGCTGCACATCTCCGACCTGCACATGCTGCCCGGGCAGAAGTCCAAGCAGCGCTGGGTCGCCGCCCTGGACGAACTCAACCCCGACCTGGTCGTCAACACCGGCGACAACCTCGCGCACAAGCAGGCCGTGCCCGCCGTGGTGCGCGCCCTCGGGCCGCTACTCAACCGCCCCGGCGTGTTCGTCTTCGGCAGCAACGACTACTACGCCCCCCGGTTCAAGAACCCGGCGCGGTACCTGTTCCCGTCCGACAAGCGCATCCACGGCATCCCGCTGCCCTGGCGGGACCTGCGCGCCGCCATGGTCGAACGCGGCTGGATCGACCTCACCCACACCCGCACCCTGTTCACCGTCGACGGCCGCACCATCGCCGCCGCGGGGGTGGACGACCCGCACCTCAAGCGCGACCGCTACGACGAGATCGCGGGCAAACCCGACCGCCAGGCCACCCTCCGCCTCGGCGTCACCCACTCCCCCGAACCCCGCGTCCTCGACCGCTTCGCCGACGACGGCTACGACCTGATCATGGCCGGACACACCCACGGCGGCCAGCTCCGCATCCCCGGCTACGGCGCCATCGTCACCAACTGCGAACTCGACCGCTCCCGCGCCCGCGGCTCCTCCCGCTGGGGCGCCCACACCTGGCTGCACGTCTCCGCCGGACTGGGCACCTCCCCCTTCGCCCCCGTCCGCTTCGCCTGCCCCCCCGAAGCCAGCCTCCTGACCCTCGTACCCCGCACGACCAGCAACGACCCGGCCCAAGAAGGCGCCAAGGGGGCCCGATTCGGAGCCGGAGCACGCGTCCGATAGACTTCCCTCGTTCCACACCGGGGTGTGGCGCAGTTTGGTAGCGTGCTTCGTTCGGGACGAAGAGGTCGCAGGTTCAAATCCTGTCACCCCGACGATCGACTGGGCGACGCATGTCCGCGGAAAGCGCGGACTGCGTCGCCCGTTGTCGTATCTGGGGGTGCCCCTAAGCGAACCTTCCATTGGTTACATATGGTGGACAGACTCGACTGCGCAGCCATCGCCGCGAGGCAACAGGTGCCGATCTCGGTCGAGATACGACGTGTGCGTGGACGCCGAGATCGAGGAGCGCGTACGTCGAGCTGCTGCGCAAGCCGTCGCCGACGTTGTCAGCGACCTGGATAACACGCTGCGCCGCATGACCCGCAACAGCACGGGCGGGTTGTACCCGCCCCCGGCTCATGCCGCGTCTACCAACAACGACGCCGCCAGTGGCCTCGGATATGCCTGGCGTTGATGCCAGGTCGGACTTGACACGATCAGCCTGTGGGGCCTCGTTAGGGTGTTCGAGTGGCTAGGCCTTATGCGACTGGCGGAGGCGGCACGGTGCTGGAGCACCGCTACGGGGCGACACTATTGGCTCGCTTGCTGACAGCCGGTCCAATTCCGATGCTCGGGGACAGTGTCTCGCCGGTTCAAATCGGATTCCAGCGTGATGCGGTCAGCGAGGTCGACGACATCGTTGTCATCGGACGGATGGCCGACGGGCGCCAGCGGCACCTCGCGATTGGTGTGCGGCGATCGCCGAGATTCATCCCAAGTCACGGGAAGACAGTGAAGCTGCTCGCGACTTACCTCCTAGTAGCACGTGATCGCTGGGACGACATAGTGGCGGGCCGATGGCGCCTCGGACTGGCCGTCGCAGGCCCGCATGCCGACGCGCGGAGGATCGCTCAACTAGCCGCGTTGGCGCGGGCACTCGATGAAGCGGAGTTTCGCACCGCCGTCGCGTCAGGTGCGGCGGCGCTGGCCACAAGGCTGAAGCGACTGGACGAGATGGTCGTGCTCGCGGCCGAGCAGGTCGGTGAGGCAGTCGCCCCTCGCGAGCTGACCTGGCGGTTGTTGTTCGCGCTCTGGCCGGTTGAAATCCACGTTGAGGGCGCTGATCAGCGAGACCGCGCGGACACGGTCGGAATGCTTCGCGGAGTCGTGAAGTCAGGGACGCTGGCCGCCGCCGACGCGCTGTTCCGACGGCTGGATGACTTGGTCGGAGACTACGCACCCGCAGGCGCCGTCGTGAGTGAGGCCATGCTGCGCCGCGACCTCGCCGAATTCCCCCTCATTGGCTCGTCCGCGTCAGCGCCGGGATGGTTGGTATTGGATCGGCTGCTGGCCCGACTGCGTGACCGCACCAGCCTGCGGCTGGCTACTCCCGAACGTGAACTCGAGATCGATCGTGTCGAGTCGAGAGCGGCGCTGCGGGACCGGTTGCGGGCGGTCGGCGCGGACACCGGGGTACTCATCGTCCGCGGTGAACCTGACGTCGGCAAGTCCTCGATGACATTGCAGGCCATCGAGGAACTGCGAGCCGAGCACGCGGGCGTGGCCGCGCTCAGCCTCCGTGACCTGCCCGTGACGATGGTCGAGTTTGAGGCGATCCTGGGGACGGGCTGTGTCGAGGTGCTGGCTGGGGCATCGGTCGACGAGGTCCGACTGCTGGTGGTGGACGGCGCTGAGGCAGCGCTGGAGGGGCGGCAGACTCTGTTGGCCGACCTTGCCACCGCAGCTCTTCGCGCCGGGCTCGGTGTTGTCACGGTCACTCGGTCGGACGCCGCGAGCGTGGTGGCCGACTGCCTCAGATCAGCCGAACGCGCGGTCGGTCGGGTGGCTTCCCGCCCACCCGAGTACGTGGTCCCGCCGCTTAACGACGACGAGGTCGACCAGCTAGCCGCGGCGTTCAGCGGGTTGAGCAGGCTGGCCGAGGACCAGCGGTCCGTCGAAGTCCTGCGACGTCCCGGTCTCGTGGACCTCCTACTGAGGAGCGACGCGGCACTGGCCCTGCCCGACCGGGCGTTGTCCGAAGCCGATGTGTTCGCTGCGATCTGGCAAGGTCTCGTCCGCCGCACTGGGGTCGGCTCTCCCGACGCGCGAGAGCGCACCCTTGTCGCCCTTGCCCGCAGCCAGTTTCTCCTGGGGTCGACCCCCGCCTTGTCTGTGGACGTGTCCGCGCTGCCATCGCTCCGTTCGGATGGCCTGTTGCTGCCATCGAGTTGGAACTGCCGCGAGGACTTCGCCACCGACCTGGTGCGGGATCTGGCGGTGGCTCGATTGCTTCTGCTCGACGGCTGGTCTCTACTCGCCGAGGCGGGTGCTCCGCGGTGGGCGTTGCGGGCAGTGCGGCTCGCGTGCCAGGCGACGGTCGCCGCAGCAGGCCCCGACTTGAAGCACCACTTCCTTCAGCTGACTCAGGCGTTTGAAGCAATCGCCGAGGAACATGGCCAGAGGTGGGCCGAACTGCCGTTCGAAGCCATGCTGACACTCGGGAACGCCGACGAGGTCTTGGCCACGGCCTGGCCCTGGCTCACCAGCGCCCAGCGGGCTGTCCTGATCCGACTGGGCGTGCAGCGCTACACCTGGGGCGATAAAGGCGACACGACCGTTCTCACCCCCCTGGTCAGACTTTCGTTCCACTCGCCGTGTGGGATCAGTGCGCTCGGCTGGCTCGATATCGACTACCAGACGAGCGAGCTGACACTCGCTTGGCTCCGGAGCACCTCGGACGAGAGCGATGCGATGAATCCAGTCCGCCAACTGGTGCGGGACACGGTGCTAGCGGCGGCGCCCTCTAGTCGCGACAGAGCCGCTGTGGAGATGATCGCCCTGCTTGGCCCCGATCTCAATTTACCCGCCGAGGAATTTCTGCGTGAGGCGGCCGAACGGGAGTGTGAGGATCTGCTACCAGTGTTCACGTCTGACCTCGCCGTGTGGTCGATGACCCGTAATAGACTTGATCTATTGTTCGACCTCACCCATACCTGCCTCACGATGTCGGATTTCCCGTGGCCTGATGACTGCATCGTTTTTCTCGCGCTTATTTACGCAAATCGCGGCAGAACTTTGTCGCTGGTTAGACGGCTGCTGGATGAGTTCGCTGCTCGGGGCGGCGGGACCGGCGTCGAACTGGAACTCAGCGCTGAAAATCGGCGGTGGTGCAAAGGCGACGCGGTCACGTGGAGCTTGTATACCCACACTCCCTCGACTTCGAGGGCGTGCGTCAACGCGCTCCGGGCCGTCGAGATCTACGCGGATGAATTGATACGGTCTGGAACGCCGCTCCGCGACGTGGCGGATTCCCTGTTGCGTGGCTGCGAGAACCTGGCAATGCCAGGACTGGTGGTCGGATTGTTGCGGCGACACATCGACTCCGTCGTCGATGAACTCGACCACTGGCTGATGCAACCTCATGTATGGGAATTCGAATGTAGCGTCCAGAATCGGCGCACGAACCCGCCTGTCGCGAGCCATCAGGCTCCGGATATCCGGCTGGCAACCGCTTTGCTGATGGTCAACGCACTCGAACAGCACGACCAGAGTCGTGTGACCGCGCTGAAACAGGTCGGGTTGGAGTTGGCCCGCCGAATCCGGCAGCGGGTCGCGGCAAGCGACGGCGCCATAGCCGAGCGCGCGGTGCTGTGGGTTGACCTTCTGAATGCTGAGCGCTATCGGCCTGTGTGGCGTGACGGCAAGATCGCTGATATTGGCTTTGTGTCATCTGGACTCCGATCCAGGGGAGAGGTGCTCCAACGTGAACTGGACACACCAAATCGCCTCTTTGAAATCTCCATGCGTTACCCCCCACCGGGAATTTTCTTCGGCGCCATCAAGATTCCAGAGGGCCTGGCTTACCATTTGGCCGACGACTTGACGTTTGTCCAGGCGATCGCAGTGGGCGAGTCGCTCAGCAAATCAGATCGCATCGCAATTCGGCGGGTCGTCGCGACAGCCGTGACCGCGTTCGCCGACGAGAAGGTCATGATCTCCGGTGAGGACCTCCGTTGGGTAGTGATCTATCTGATGGCCCTCCCGTTCACCTACGACCATGATGAGTTGATTTTCCACGGCGTTGGCGTGGCTCTGGTAACCCTGCTTCATCCGAGATTCGTTACCGAAGACATCGACTACGCGAGGCTGGAGCAGAGCCTGCTCGAACAGGCCAAAGCACTGTTGAACGAACTCGAGGACGGCTTGGCGCTCGGTGCCGACCGACTCTGGGAGGCGCCTTGTCCCGGTACGGGCCGTTGCCCGCATGCGGTGGCATGGACCGTCGTGGACGAAGTTCTTCGCCGAGAGGCCCGCTGGAGGACAGGTTACGGCAGAGGTGGCACTCCAAGGCTAAGGCTGAGCGGCCGCCTTGAGGAAGCCATTCGCAGGCTGTCTGCCGACGAGTTGGCGGTAGACAGCCTTCCGGGCGTCGTCGCGGCTTGTGTGTATGCCGTGTGCAGCGATTGTTGTGTCACCGAACGGGCTGAGTCGCTGGTTGGAGTCCTGCTTGATGCCTACCGTCGTGCTATCCAACATCGTTGTGTCGTGCCCAGCTGGCAGCACGAGACCGGCAAGAGACACCAAGCGGTTGCAAGAGCGCTCTTCCTCGTCGCCGCACGCGGCAACCGCGAGATCCTGACTACACATGTGAAGGTCTTGGCTAAGAGTCCTGTTGCGTTGGGCGTGTTCCTGCGCGACTTGGCTTGTCAGGCCACGAGCGATGTCGAGGTACGCCGGTCGCTGCCAGACGTCTGGCCCAGCGTCATGTCGGCGGTTCTCGACCTGCCTGTGGTCGATGATGCCGATTACCGGGCGGCTCTTGCCGTGCTTATTCCTGAGCCGCGTGTTTCGCGGGAGGATTGGCCACCGCCTCCGATCGACGTCAGGCCCCTTGCCGACGCGTTGGGGATGACCACGGCCAACCCCGAGGATGTGCTGTCGACCACACGGAGCCAATGGATCACCCTCGAGGCGCTCGGCGACCTGGTGGATCGGTGGATACCGTTGGTGCACGGCGACTTCCGCGCTGTGAATGCCCTCGTCGGCGTGGTCAGGTCCATGCCGGTGAGCGAGCAGGTTACCAGCGGACTGCCCATGATCGAGAGGGTCATTGGCGGAGACTACGACTACGTTGGATTCTTCTCGAGAACGGTGATGGATTGGCTGGACGAACTGCACTCGGTCGGCTGCTTCGCGCCGCCGGACGTCCGAGTGTTCAACCGGATCGTGGACACGCTGGCGGCCGAAGGGAGCGAGCGTGCGGTGGAACTCCAAAAAAGATTGGAGTGAGGCCACAGGCGAAACACTTCCGTCAAGCTGCGACAGACCATCCATGACACCCAGGGGCCCCTCACCGCCGAACAGATCGCCACCGTCGCCGCCCTGTCTGCGCAAGGCTCATGGTCGCCTTCCTCACTGGCGATCTTTCGTCGTCTGGTTGGTCGGTGTGGTCGCGGCAGATTACCTCCTCTCTGCGCTGTGACTGGGCCAGCCGGTAAACAGGGAACCCGAGCACCACCGTTGACGCCTTATTTCGGTAGCGGCGGCGCAGGTAGACGATCAGCCCGACTATTAGCACCGGGACCGCGATGATCAGCTGGCTCGCTGGTCCGGCGGTACCAGAAGCGACTGCGGCGTGCTCTCGCGATTAGCCGCCCGGGCGCCAGCGACGGTGCGGCGGAGGTAGCCGTGGCGGTTGCGGCCGTCGATCTCGATTTGGTCGAACCGCCGAAGTTCGTGTGCTGGTGGATGATACCGGCGGAAGGCAATGCCAGGAATTCGCCTTCAGCTCTCGCACGTCCACGAATGGGTGTCGATGATAAGCCGACTGGGTCTGTCGACGGGATTTTGCGCCCGTGCGGACGGTGGTCCTGGCATCCTCGGTCATCGACCGAGGGGGAAGCGTGGCTGAAGCGAACTGGAAGACGATCAATGGCAAGCCGGTCCTCATCAACCAGCCCAAGAAGGCTGGGGCGGCGGCGGTAGCAGCGCTCGGCGTCGGGGCCGCGGTCGCCTTGGGGGGCGAGGGCGCGTTCGGGGTGGAGGTCGGTTCGACGGTTGAGTCCCAGGCAGGCAGGGGGGTGGATCGAGCCACTGACAATACGGTCGACTCGACCAGGGGAAATGGGCGCAATGCCAAACGGGACAAGGCGTTGCTCAAACGGGGCCTGAAGGTGCTTAGGCAGGAATTCGACGACCAGTTCCAGTGCGCTGTGCACTCATACGGGCAGGTGCGGGACTTCTTCCTGCGCACACGGTGCGCGAAGCTTCACCGAGAGCTTGTCGTGGTGATCGGTCGGGATCAGGCGACGTTCGTTGTGGCGATCTCCTGGGTGCACATGCCGTCCGCGGGTGATGCGGCTCAGCTCAAAGGGCTGGTTGATCGGGACGGCACGGGAAACGTGTCGGCTATCGCGTCGTCAGCGCTGGGTCTTGCCGGAGTGCGCTACACGGGCAGGTACTACGGCTCACGTCTAGATGGGGACATAGTGGTCATTGGGGAGTCCGCCGTGGTCAGCGGGCACCCGACTTTCACGGAGCTTGACGGCGCGGCGGAGACCGCGGCGTTACTGCACGAGCCGGATTGACCAACCCGGTGGGCCCTCGGGCTAATCGAGCGAGACCAAGGGGACGGCCGTGGCTATCCGATCAGGTGTCAACTCCGGCCCGAGCCTTCGCCAGGCTCGGACACGGGTGGGGACAGCGTGACGGCTACCCGTCATCGGGGAGCGCATTCACCGCGATCGGCCCAGTCGGGCGCGGGCGCCGCGCTCGCCCGATCAACGCGAGCAGCCAACAACCACCTTCGACCAGCGCCAGGCCCGACTGGCCAGCCGCACCGGCCCCCCGTCCACGCATATTCGATGCAGTTGCCATGGTCAGGGCACATGTAACCGTGGATTGAGTCACCCACGGCGCGGTCGACAGCCGATCCAGCCGCGGCCCAGGTCCGGCGGGCGGTCGGCCCGCTGGGCAGCAAATGTGTAACCAATGGGCTTGTCGCCCGCGGTGCGGTGGGTAGCCGAACCAACGTGGGCCATTTGTGATGGCTTGGTCGGTGGGGTTTGGTGTGAGTTAGGAGTCAGTTGCGTGCCAGTGGCTGGTGTAGGCGGAGGCTTCCGCGGTGAGCCAGGCGTCAAGGGTGGTGGTGTTGGTGTTCTTGGGAAGGCGGTGTTCTTTGGCCCGGCGGACGTCCACGACCAGAGGCGTGGCGGTGGGGATGGGAAGCAGATCGGGCATGCAGAGTTGGAGTAGCCGGAGGGCGGCGTTGGCGGCGTCTCGGGGAAGTGGGGCTTCCTTGAGGTAGAGGAGGACCGCGTGGTGGGCGCCCTGGCGGGTGCGGATGCCCAGGTGCGGGGCCACCTCGACGTCCAGGTCGGCTACGCGGAGGGTGGTTGTGGCAGTGGGGATGGGGGTGGCCTTCGCTTGGCGCCACCAGTGGAGGAAGCCGGTGGTGACTTCGGCGAAGGCGCGGGGCTGGCCGGTCAGGTCGTCGGGAATTGGGGTGGCGATGAGGGCCGCTTCCGGGTCTTGGGCGGTCACCGCGGTGTGGATGGCGGCCAGGATCGGGCGGTAGAAGAGGGTGGCGTTGTGCCCGGGAACGCGGGCGCGGTCGTGCTGGCTGGCGATGATCTCGGTGCGCCTGCGGCGGTCTCCCGCGGCGTACTCGGCGAAGGACGCGGTGTTGATCGCGACGGTCTCCACGGTCTCTCCCTCGGTCGAAGTGCCTGGGGAAAGCCTACCGCCGGGGCATGACACAAATGTTCGACTGAACGGGTGTTCGCGCAGGTCAGGGAGACCGGCTCGCGTGCTTTCCGGTGGCACGCGAGCCGGGTGCGTCGGTGGTCAGCGCGCCGCGATCACTCCAGGAGGTCACGGCCGTCTTCGGTCACCGAGATGGCCAGGGCGGGGCAGGACTCGGCCGCGTCGAGCACGTTCTCGTCCGGGTCGATCTCGGTGGCGCGGGCCGTGGCGGCGGTGCCGTTCAGCTCGAAGTGGTCTGGCGCGGTGGCCACGCAGACGCCGGAGGCCATGCAGCGGCCAGCGTCCACTCCCAGTTTCCATGTCACCCCACCACCGTAAGGGCTTCCGGTGGCTCGCGTCAGGGGTTCGTCACCCGGGAATCTCCTCGAACGTCGACACGATCTGGCGCAGCGCGGGCTCGGCCGACTCCCGGCGGTCGGCGAGCGTCCAGCTGACCACCTGGTGGTAGGCGTTCTCGCCGTCGACCAGGGTGTGCCAGAACAGGGCGTCGACACCGGCGATCTTGGTCTTGACCTCGTAGCGGACCGCGGGGTGGCCGCCGACGGTGAGCTCCTCGCCCTGGTCGACCGTGGCTTGGTCGGGCAGGGACGTCATCGAGTCGAGGGCGGTCTCCTCGAAATCAGCGAAGTCCGCGAAGCCCGCCTTGTCGTCGGTGATCACCATGACGTAGCGCTCCTGGTAGATCTGCCCGTAGGTCAGCACCGCGGCTTCGTTGCGGTACTCCTCGGGCAGCTCCTTCCACTGCGCGGGCAGGGTGAGCCTGCTGCGGCCGTCGCGGGCGGTGACGACCGCGGTGCCCTGGTCGACCTCGGCGGCCGGGGCGCCGCTCGGGCTGGTCGCGGTGGCCACGACCAGCCAGGTGATCGCCGCGAGCAAGGTCACGAGCAGCGCCGACAACCCGACCCACAACCGGGTGGACTTGCGCGGCGGCTCCGCGAGGGGCGCCAGGAACCGCTGCGGCGGGGCGAACTGGCCTGGCGCGTTGGTTCTCGGCCCCGGAAAGTCATCCCACATCGAGACACCGCCCCCAGGTCGGGTCCGCCCGCTCGATCAGCGGGCGACGCCAGTCTATCGGCCTGGCAGGATCGACGGTGTGACGAATCATCCTGTCGCCGAGGTACCCGACCGCCTGTTCGCCGACGACGAGGCCGAGACACGGTGGCGGGCGCGTTTCCACGCCGCCCGGGTGTCGCTGCCGAGCTGGGCGCTGGAGGCGCCCGACCGCAACGTCTACGTCTCCAACGCCAGCGGGGTGTGGGAGGTCTACGCCTGGGACCGGGCCACCGACACCCACCGGCAGGTCACCGACCGCCCCAACGGCACCCTCCACGCGACCGTGTCCCCCGATGGAGAGCACATCTGGTGGTTCGCCGACACCGACGGTGACGAGTTCGGCTCGTGGGTGCGGGAACCGTTCGCCGGGCTGCCCGCAGGCGCCGCCGCGAGCCCCGCGGTGCCCGGCACCAAGAGCGGCTACCCAGCGGGGCTGGAAATCGGCGACACCGTGCGCGCGGTGGGCGTCGCCGACGACGACGGCACCACGATCTTCCTCGCCCGCGGCTCAGCCGACGCCGAGGTGATCTACCAGAACGAGCACGACGGCGGCGTGTCCGCGCTCTCGCGCGACGAGCGGCTGCTGGCCATCGCGCACTCCGAGCACGGCGACAACCGGCACCCCGCGCTGCGCGTGCTGTCGGTCGCCGACGGGTCGACCGTCGCCGAGAAGTGGGACGGGCCGGGCAAGGGGCTCGACGCGATCGAGTTCAGCCCGGTCGCGGGCGACGCGCGGCTGCTGGTGCTGCACGAGCGCCGAGGCCGCGAGGAGCTGCTGATCTGGGACGTCGCCGCCGACACCGAGCAGGAGATCACCCTGGACCTGCCCGGCGAGGTGAGCGCGAACTGGTACACCGATGGGCGCGCTCTGCTGGTCGCGCACACCCACGAAGCGCGCAACACCCTGCACCGCTACGACATCGCCACCGGCGAACTGACCACTTTGGACACCCCGGCTGGCACCATCGGCTCCGCGCACGCCCGCCCTGACGGCACGGTCGAGTACTCCTGGTCAAGCGCGGCCGAGCCAGCCGTGGTGCGCGCCCTCTACGACGACGGCACCGAACGGGTCCTGCTGACCCCGCCCGGAGAGCGCGCGCCCGGCTCCGCGCCGCTGGCCGACGCGTTCATCGAGACCGAACACGGCCGGGTGCACGCGCTCGTCGCCCGACCGATCGATGCCCCGGACGGCCCGCTACCGACCGTGTTCAGCCTGCACGGCGGCCCGCACGCCGCCGACGAAGACCGGTTCTCCGCGTACCGGGCGCTGTGGCTCGACGCCGGGTTCGCCGTGGTCCACGTGAACTACCGCGGCTCCACCGGCTACGGCTCCGCCTGGCGCGACGCCATCGAGGGACGGCCGGGCCTGACCGAACTCGCCGACGTCCGCGCGGTGCACACCTGGGCGGTCGAGTCCGGCCTGGCCGACCCGCAGCGCTGCGTGGTCAACGGCGCGTCCTGGGGCGGCTACCTGAGCCTGCTCGCCCTGGGCACCCAACCCGACCTGTGGGCGGCGGGCGTCGCGGGCGTCCCGGTGGCCGACTACCTGGCCGCGTACGAAGACGAGATGGAGCCGCTGCGCGCGTTCGACCGCGCCCTGTTCGGCGGCTCCCCCGCCGAAGTCGGCGACCGGTACGTCGAGTGCTCCCCGATCACCTACGTGGACGAGGTGCGCGCCCCCGTGCTGGTCCTCGCGGGCGAGAACGACCCCCGCTGCCCCATCCGCCAGATCGACAACTACCTCGACCGCCTCGCCGAACGCTACATCCCGTACGAGATGTACCGGTATGACGCGGGACATGGGTCGCTGGTGGTCGCGGAGACGATCAAGCAGTCGCTGATCGAGGTCTACTTCGCGCTACGGGCACTCAAACTGCGGTAAGCGAACGGAGGCCACTTCCCCACGGAAGTGGCCTCCCCCTACCCGAAAGACCGCCCCACAACGCCAACGCCGCAAACGCTTTCGGCACCCGTCGAAGCCCACCCGAAATGCCCCACCCGCCCTGGGGGCCGGGCCCTGCTCCATCCTATCGGCGCAGGTCAGCGCAGGGAAGAGGGTGCGGCGCGCCTGTGGATAACTTGCGATCATGGCTGCGCGCCGGGGTGGAACGAACCGGGATCAAGAGCGGTTCAGGGCGAACTCGACCACCTGGGCGCCGATGGTGCGCAGCGTCGTGGCGACGACGGGGTCGGAGGAGTCGCCGGTGGTGTCGAAGGTGGCTTCCGCCGAGTTGACGGCGGCGCCGAGGGGGGTGGGCCAGCCGCGCAGGGCGTGGACGACCGAGCGGAGGGCGGTGAGGGTGGTGACCGAGGCCTGCCAGCCCGCCGCGGTGGCGACGCAGCCGACGGCGCGGCCGTCGAGGTAGGGGCGGGTGTCGCCGCGGAGGTCTTCCACGTAGTCGAGGGCGTTCTTGACCAGGCCGGAGACCGTGCCGTGGTAGCCGGGCGAGACCAGGATGACGCCGTCGGCGGCGCGGAGTTCCTCGACCAGGCGGCGGGCCTCGGGTGAGCGGTCCGGGACCGCCGGGTCGTAGAACGGCAGCACGAGGTCCGCGCCGGACAACGCCGTCGTCTTGGCGCCCGCCGCGGCGGCTCCCGCCAAGGCGATGCGCAGGGCGCGCTCCGACTGCGAGTCCGCGCGAAGCGACCCGCCGATTCCCACCACGGTGACCGTCACCTGGCCATCCTTCCATCGGTTCCCCGCACCGTACGACCTCTACCGCGCTGGAGGTCCCACACCTGTGAGACGGGTTACCGAAATCGCTACCAGCAGGTAACATCCCCGCAGAGCTACCGAGGAGGCGGCGTGTCGAAGTTGATGGAACGGGTCCCGATCCAGGCCCAGGCCGCCTTCATGCGCGCGGCGTTCGCGCTGCCGCAGCCGCTGCGCAGGCTCATCGCGGGCCAGCCAACCCGCATCGACGGGCAGGAACTCGCCCTCGACGCGCAGCTGCTCCTCACCTTGGACAAGATGGCCGGTTACTCGCTTGTGGACGGCACCCCCGAACGGTCGCGCGCCATGTTGGACCGGTCGCGGCACCTGGTCAGCGGCGTCCCGATCGAGCCGGTGACCGTGCGCGGACTCACCCTCGACGACGACATCCCAGCCCGGCTCTACACCCCCGCCGACGTGGGCGAGGACGCCCCGCTGCTGGTGTTCTACCACGGCGGCGGGTGGGTGCTGGGCACCCTCGACAGCCACGACAACACCTGCCGTTTCCTGGCGAAGCACGCCAAGGTGAAGGTGCTCTCCGTCGACTACCGCCTAGCCCCCGAACACCCTTTCCCCGCCGCCGCCGAGGACGCCTACTCCGCGTTCCGCTACGCCGTCGCGCACGCGGCGGAACTCGGCGTGAACCCCGACCTGATCGCGGTCGGCGGCGACTCCGCGGGCGGCAACCTGGCCGCCGTCACCGCGTACCAGGCGGTCCGCGCTGGCGGCCCACGCCCGGCGTTCCAACTCCTGTTCTACCCCGGCACCGACGCCACCGCCCGCCGCCGCTCCCGTGACCTGTTCGCCGACGGGTTCTTCCTCACCAGCGCCGACATCGACTGGTGCACCGACCACTACTGCCCCGACACCGAACGGCGCGCGGACCCGCTGTTCTCCGTGCTCCGCGCCGACGACCTGACCGGCATGCCTCCCGCCTACATCGCCACCGCGGGCTTCGACCCCCTGCGCGACGAAGGCGAGGAGTTCGCCCACAAACTCGCCGCCGCCGGGGTCCCCGTGGCCCTGAGCAGGCACCCCGACCTGATCCACGGCTACGCCAACTTCATCGGCGTCGGCACCCGCTTCCGCGAAGCCACCGCGGAAGCGGCGGGCGCGCTGCGCACCGGCCTGGCGATGAGCGTCCCCGTCCGCACGTCCTGAGCGGGCCTGCTTCGCCACCGCCAAGGCACGCGGCCTTCATCGAGCCCCGAGCACTCCGTGATCGCAAGTTATCCACAATGATCGCGAGTTATCCACAGGCGCGGCGCACCCTCTTCCCTGCGCTGACCTGCGGCGATAGACTGGAGCGGGGTCAGCCCCCAGGGTGGGTGGGGTTTTGTTGTGGGGGCTGTGGGGCGGTGAAAAGGCCGAAATTGGGCCGTTGTGGACGTGGGCGGTCGAGGTTCTTGTGCCCTGACTGAGCCCGAGGTCGGGACAAGCGATCGCCCTGCTGGGCGCCTGGCGGGCAGCTAGCCATCTTCTTGCCAACCAAGCCTGCCGCGGAGGCGGTCGGTGGGTGGGCGCTCACCTGAACGCCACCAAGCACCCGAACCTGCCGTGGGGTGGAGTGGTTCTTCGGGGCGAAGGAAGATCGCCGGGCTGGGCTCGCGGGGGTGGCCGAAGGGATTCCACCACAGCGATCTTCCTTCGTCGGGCTTCCGAGAGACCACGTCGACCAATGAGGTCAGCGGCGAACCAGTGCCTCAGTGACCACCCGGGCGCTCGTCTCGGGCCAGTTGTTGTCGCTCAGGCTCATGGGGCCTAGGCGGACGACGACGGTGTCGGAGCCTGGGTCGACCTGGACGGTTTGGCCGCCGAGGCCGAGGGCCCAGTACATGTCCGCTGGGGCGTTCGGCACCATGTGCTCGCGGGGGGCGTTGGCGCTGTCTTCGGGGGTCATGGGGACCAGTGGGTCGGCGACGGCGCCGAGGCGGTTGAGCCACCACAGGTAGCCGTAAGCCGACGTGATGGGCTGGGATGGTTTGCCGGTGGCCTCGTGCACCCAGCGGCTGGGCACGATCTGCCGGAGGTTCCAGCGGCCGCCCTTGAGGAACAGGTGGCCGAAGCGGGCCAGGTCCTCGCAGGTGGACTGCATTCCGAAGAACATGTTGGTGTTGCCCGCCGGGTCCTTCGTCATGCGGGTGTCGCGCATTCCGATGGGGGCGAACAGGTTCTTTTCGGCGTACTCGGCCGGTTCGGCGCCGGTGGACTTGCTCAGCACGTCGTCCAGGGTCTGGATGGCGGCGTTGTTGTAGGTCCAGACGTCGCCGGGGCGGTGGTCCTGCGGGAGGGAGACGCCCAGGGCGGTGCGGTCGTTGGCGGTGGGGAGGGCGCCGTAGTCGGTGGACATGTCCCAGTGCCTGCCGGAGTTGTTGCTGAGCAGGTTCTTCACCGTGACCTGGGATGCCGGGGTGCCCGCCCAGGCCGGGATGTACTTGGCGGCCTTGTCGTCGACATTCAGCTTCCAGCGGGACTGGGCGATGCCGACCAGGGTGCTGGTGACCGACTTGGTGACCGAGAAGACCTCTTGCGCCGAGTCGGCGGTGGCGCCGTTCCAGTACCACTCGCCGACGAGGCGGCCGTGGCGGATGACGACCATGCAGTTCGAGCCGTCGGCTTGGGCCGCGGCGGCGATTTCGGCGAGTTTGGCCGGGTCGAAGCCCTCGGCGGCGGCGTCGGCGCGCTGCCATTCCGCGCCCGGGTAGGCGCCCGTCCACCAATTCACGCCCAGCGGGGCGCCCGGCCGCGCGGAGGCGCCCGGTTGGAACGCGACCAGCGCACCGGCGGCGAGCATCACGGCGGTGGCGGTGGTGGCGAGTTTGCGACGCGTGAAAACAGGCATGCCTGCCCCTCCGATTTTCCGATTCCGGAAAATATTGGCGGCGCGGACAAGCGGTTGTCAACGCCAACTTTTCGCTTTGTCACCTTTGAAAGCCAACGACAATTCTCGGGCGGGCGAAGACGGTATTTGTTATCCGTTTCGCGCAACGGGCGGCCGCCGTCGTTCCTGGAGTCGATCAAGACCGGCCCCCACCCGGTCGGGGTTATTCGGTTGACGGCGCCTGCCCGACACGGTGGCATCAGGTCATGCGGCGCTATCGGCGGATGCTCAGCCTGCCCGGGATGCGGACGCTGATGATCCTGATGCTCTTCGCCCGGCTCCCGACCTCCGCCGCGAGCATGGTGCTGACCCTGCACGTCGCGGTCGGGATGAAACGGGGCTACGGGGCGGCCGGGCTCGTCGGCGGGGTCGCCACGGTCGGCATCGCGCTCGGCGCGCCGGTCATGGGCCGGGTGGTCGACCGCTACGGCCTGCGGCCGATGCTGGTGGTCACCACCGCGGGCGAGGCCGCGTTCTGGCTCACCGCGCGGCACATGTCCTACCCGGTGCTGCTCGCCTGCGCGTTCGCGGGCGGGTTTCTCGTGCTGCCCGCGATGTCCATCGGCAGGCAGGCCATCGCCGCGCTGGTGCCGGAGGCGCTGCGGCGCACGGCGTACTCGATGGACTCGGTGTCGGTGGAGTTGACCTACATGGTCGGGCCCGCGGTGGCGGTGCTGCTGGCCACGCAGGTCTCCACGGGCGCGGCGGCCACCGGGGTTGGTGTCACGGTGATCCTGGTGGGGGTGGCCCTGTTCGTGGTGAATCCGCGGGTTCGGGCCCACCACGAGGAAGCGCACGGCAGCGAGCGCATCCCGCGCCGCGAGTGGCTGACCGCGCGCATGGTCGGGGTGTACGCGGTCGGCGCGGGCGCGGTGTTCGTGCTGGCGGGCACCGACGTCACGATGGTCGCGGCGCTGCGCGCGGCCGGTCAGCTCGACTGGACCGGCGCGGTGGTCGCGGCCATCTGCGTGGCGTCGGCCGCGGGCGGCCTGGTGCACGGGGCGGTGCGGCGCTCGCTGCCGCAGGTGACGCTGATGGCCCTGCTCGGGGTGCTGGTCATCCCGGTCGGGCTGTTCGCCGGGCAGTGGTGGATGCTCGCGCTCGCCCTGATCCCGAGCAGCGCTATGTGCGCGCCGACAGTCGCGGCTACCGGCGAAGAGATAAGCCGGTTGGCGCCGCCCTCTATGCGCGGTGAGGCGACCGGTTTGCAAAGTTCGGCGTTCACTCTTGGCGCGGCTACCGGGTCGCCGTTAGTGGGGTTCGTGGTCGACCACTCGTCGGCGGCGTGGGGGTTCGCGGTGGCCGGGGTCGGCGGCGTGCTCGTCGCCGGGGCCGCGTGGGCGCTCGGCGCGGGCCGGGTCGAGCGGACGCCTATTTCAGCAGGTAGCCCATTGTGAACTCGGTGGTCTTGCCCTCGCAGTTCGGGTCGCGCGAGTCGAAGTGGCTGCCGCCCTGGTTGCACCGCTGCAACGCGATGGTGCCCGGGGCCTGCTTGGTGAGGATGTAGCCGAGGAACCCCAGCGTCTTCTGGCCCTCGCAGCCGCCGGTCTGGTCGGTCGAGGTGAACCGGTCCTCGCTGTTGCTGACCTGGCAGGCGAAAAGCTTGCGGGTGCCTGGCTCCGCGTCCTTCACCAGCGACCCGAGCACGGCCTCGCGGCTGAACCCGGCGGGCGGCGCGCCCGTGCCGCTGTAGTGCCAGCCGGACGGGTGGTTGTACCGGATGAGCGCGACCGGGACCCGGGCGGGCGTGGACGAGGTCGGCGCGACGCTCGACGGCTGGCCGGGCGCGGGCGATGCGGCGCCGTTGGACACGGCCGAGGTGGGCGCGGCCGAGGCGCCGCCGCTGGGCTGGGCCACCGACACGGACACCGAGACCGACACCGACGGCCCCGCGGCCGAGGGAGCAGCCGGGGCGGCGGACCCGGGCGCGCCCGGCGCGTCCCGCGTCTCCGTCGTGGCGGACTGCTCGTTGGCGACCTGCTGCGGCGCCGCCGTTCCCTTCTCGCCCTGCCCCGGGACCAGCAGGAACACCGCGACGAGACCCGCGACGACGACGCCTGCGGCGCCCGCGAACAGCAGCGTGCGCTTCGACTTGCGCGGCGGCTCGTCCCAGTCCGGCTGGTCCCAGCCCGGCTGCTGGTCCCGTGCCGGCTGGTCCCAGTCATCGGCTTGGGCGACGGCGGGCCGAGTCATCCGCCGCGGCTCGGCCACGACCGCTGTCGGCCCGGCCACGACGTGGGTCTCGTCGGTGATCGCGGACAGCACGTCGGTGGTCTCCGGGTCGCCGCCGCCCGAGGGCGGGCCGAGCAGGCTCAGGACACCGCCCGCGGTGAGCCGGGCGTCCGGGTCGTGGTTGAGCAGGCCGAGCACGACCGAGGCGAGCGCGCCCTGGGCGCGCACCGGGCGCGGCTTGTCGAACATGATCGCGTGCAGGGTGGCCGCGGTGGTGGTGCGGGTGAACGGCGCCTGCCCCTCCACGGCGTGGAACAGCGTCGCCCCCAGCGCCCACAGGTCCGACGCCGGGCCGGGCGAGGACCCGGAGAACAGCTCCGGGGCCATGTAGCCGGGCGAGCCCATCATGCCGGTCGTGGTCAGCGCCGGGTCGTCCATGGCGCGGGCGATGCCGAAGTCGGCGAGCTTCACCCGGTCGCCGGGCAGCACCATGATGTTGCTGGGTTTGACGTCGCGGTGCACGATGCCCGCGGCGTGCGCGGTCCGCAGCGCGCCGAGCACCTGCCGGGCGATCTCGCGGACCCGCGCGTCCGGCAGCGGGCCGCGGGCGAGCAGGTCGGCCAGGGTGGGCGCCTCGACCAGCTCCATGACGATGTAGGCCGAGCCGTGCTCAGCGGTCACGTCGAACACGGTGACCACGGCCGGGTCGTTCAACCGGCCCGCGGTGCGCGCCTCGCGCAGCACGCGTTCGAGGAAGATCTCGCGCTCGCGGCCGCCGATGCCGGGCGGGATCGGGACCTCCTTGAGCGCGACCTGCCGCCCGATGACCTGGTCCTGCGCCCGCCACACGACGCCCATGCCGCCGCGGCCGAGTTCGCCAACGACCGCGTACCGGCCCGCGACCACCTTCTGCTCCACCAGACCCCCCGAAACCCCGAACGGCGCCCCCGTACGCATCGAATGCTACGAAGGCGCCGTCACCGGGCTTACAGGCGGGCGGCGAGAGCCTCCGCGACCTCGTATGTGTTGAGCGCGGCGCCCTTGCGCAAGTTGTCCCCGCAGACGAAAAAGTCGAGCGTGTTGGGGAAATCCAGCGCCTGGCGGACGCGGCCGACGTAGGTCGGGTCGCCGCCGACGACGTCGGCCGGGGTCGGGAACTCGCCATTAGCCGGGTCGTCCACGAGCACGACCGACGGCTGCGCGCCGAAGATCTTGCGGGCTTCCTCGACGGTGACCGGGGAGGCGAAGGTGGCGTGCACCGCCAGCGAGTGCGTGGTGACCACCGGGACGCGCACGCAGGTCGCGGAGACCTTCAGGTCCGGGATGCCGAGGATCTTGCGGGACTCGTTGCGGACCTTGAGCTCCTCGCTGGCCCAGCCGTCCTCCTTGAGCGAGCCCGCCCACGGCACGACGTTGAACGCCAGCGGCGCGGGGAACGGCGAGTCCTCCTGCGCCAGACCGGCGGCGGCGAGCGCCTCGCGGACGTCGCCCGCCCGGTTGCCCAGGTTCTTGCCCGCGACGGCGGCGTACTCGGCGTAGAGGCGGTCGATGCCGTCCTGGCCAGCGCCGGAGGCGGCCTGGTAGGAGGCGACGACCAATTCGCGCAGCTCGAACGCGTGGTGCAGCGCGCCGAGGGCGGCCATCATCGACAAGGTGGTGCAGTTGGGGTTGGCGATGATGCCTCGGGGACGATCCCCGATCTTGTCGGAGTTCACCTCCGGCACGACCAACGGCACGTCGTCGTCCATGCGGAACGCGCCCGAGTTGTCGACCGCGACCGCGCCGCGCTCGGCGGCGATCGGGGCCCACTGCGCGGACACCGCGTCGGGCACGTCGAACATCGCCACGTCCACGCCGTCGAAGACCTCCGGCGCGAGCGCGAGCACGGTCAGCTCCTCGCCGCGCACGGTGATCTTCTTGCCCGCCGAGCGTGGCGACGCGATCAGCCGCACCTCGCCCCACGGCCAGTTCTCCCGGCCGTTCAGGATGTCGATCATCACCGTGCCCACGGCGCCCGTAGCGCCGACCAGGGCCAGGGTAGGTGCCATTACCGCCCACTTCCCGCATAGACAACAGCGGCCTCGTCGCCGCCAAGCTCGAACGCCTCGTGGATCGCGCGAACCGCCTCGTCAAGCTGGGTGTCGCGGATCAGGACCGAGATCCGGATCTCCGAGGTGTTGATGATCTCGATGTTCACGCCCGCCTTGGCCAGCGCCTCGCAGAAGGTCGCGGTGACCCCCGGGTGCGAGCGCATCCCGGCGCCGACCAGGGAGACCTTGCCCACGTGGTCGTCGTAGAGGACCTGGGTGAAGCCCAGCTCCTCGCGGATCTTCTCCAGCGCCTCGACCGCGGCCGGGCCGTTGCTCTTGGACAGGGTGAACGTGATGTCGGTCTTGCCCGACACCGTGCTGGACACGTTCTGCAGCACCATGTCGATGTCGATCTCGGTGTCGGCCACGGTGCGGAAGATCCGCGCGGCGACGCCAGCGTGGTCGGGCACCCCCACCACGGTCACCTTGGCCTCGGACCGGTCGTGCGCGACACCGGTGATCATCGCCTGTTCCACGGTCAAGTCCTCCACTGCTCCGGTGACGAGCGTCCCGGCCTTGGTGCTGTACGACGAACGGACATGGATGGGCACGCCATAGCGGCGCGCGTACTCGACGCAGCGGAGCATGAGCACCTTGGCCCCGCTCGCGGCCATCTCCAGCATCTCCTCGTAGGTGACCTGGTCGAGGCGCTTGGCGTCGGGCACGATCCGCGGGTCGGCGGAGTAGACGCCGTCCACGTCGGTGTAGATCTCGCAGACGTCGGCGTTGAGCGCGGCGGCCAGCGCCACCGCGGTCGTGTCGGAGCCGCCCCGGCCCAGGGTCGTGATGTCCTTGGTGTCCTGGCTCACACCCTGGAATCCGGCGACGAGCACGATGTAGCCCTCGTCCAGCGCGGTCTGGACCCGGCTGGGGGTGACGTCGATGATCCGCGCCTTGCCGTGCCGCGAGGTGGTGATCACGCCCGCCTGCGAGCCGGAGAACGAGCGGGCCTCCGCGCCGAGCGCGCTGATCGCGATCGCCACCAGCGAGTTGGAGATGCGCTCACCGGCGGTGAGCAGCATGTCCATCTCGCGCTCCGGCGGCACCGGGTTGACCTGTTTCGCGAGGTCGACCAGCTCGTCGGTGGTGTCACCCATCGCGGAGCAGACCACGACCACGTCGTTGCCCGCTTTGCGGGTGGCCACGATCCGCTCGGCCACCCGTTTGATCCGGTCCGCGTTCTCCAGCGAGGAACCGCCGTACTTCTGGACGACGAGCGCCACTGCGTGCAACCTCCTCAGGCCGTGCGCGACTCGGCGGCCGGGACGGCCGTCGCCGCACATCGGACCGAGCGTACCCGCGCCGTCCCGCCGTCCCCGGGGGTTCTGTGGCCGTTGCCACTTCGCCCCCCGTTGGGGGTACTCCCACTACTGTGGGGCATCGATCAATCCAGCCGATCAACCAGCCCCGGGGGAAGGAACCTGGTGTCCGCGACGGAGATGACGCGCACCGGAGCCGAGCAGGCGCCGGAGACACAGGCGGAGAGCCCGACGACGCGTCCCGAGGCGTCCGCGAGCCGGGCGCGCGGCTGGACCGCGCCCAGGGTGCTGCGGCTGTTCACCCCCGCGCTGGTCTTCCTGGGCATCCGCCAGGTCGGGCTGCTCGTGCTGAGCTGGATGGCCGGGGAGAACGACCGCGAAGTCGGCCCGACGCTGCGCTCCTGGGACGGCGAGTGGTTCCTGGCCATCGCCGAGAAGGGCTACGCGGGCGTCCCGCACAACCTGGTCGACGCGCACGGCAAGCGCAGCGACGAGACCCCGCTGGCGTTCTTCCCCGGCTACCCGAAGCTGGTGGGCTGGCTGCACGACCTGGGCTTCGCGCTGGTGCCCGCGGCGCTGGCGGTGACCATCGTGTCCGGCGTCGTGTGCGCCTACGGGCTGACCCGGCTGGGCACGCTGATCCGCGGCGGGTCGCGGCGGACCGGCCTGATCCTGGTCGCGCTGTTCGCCGCGTCGCCGATGGCGATCGTGCTGTCCATGACGTACTCGGAGGCCCTGTTCTGCGCCTTCGCGGTGTGGGCGCTGGTGTTCGTCCTGGAGCGGAACTGGATCGGCGCCGGGCTGTGCGCGGCGGCCGCTGGCCTGGTCCGGCCGACCGCGGCGGCGCTGATCCTGGCCGTCGGGCTGGCCGCGCTGGTCGCGGTGATCAAGCGGCGGGACGGCTGGCGGCCGTGGGTCGGCGGCCTGCTCGCCCCGCTCGGCCTGGTCGGGTACCTGGCCTGGGTGGGCACCCAGACCGGCGAGTGGAACGGCTGGTTCGCCCTGCAGCGGCGCGGCTGGGACTCCGGCTTCGACGGCGGCGCGGCCACCCTGCGGTTCAGCGTCGAGGTGCTGGCCGACGCGCGGTCGGTGCTGGAGGTGGCCACAGTCGGGCTGATCGTGGCGGCGCTGGCGCTGCTGGTGATCGGCATCCGGCGGCGGCTGGAGTGGCCGCTGCTGGTCTACGCCCTCGGCGTGCTGGTGATGGACCTGTGCTCCAACGGCATGATGAACTCCAAGGTCCGGCTCATGGTGCCCGCGGTCACTCTGCTCGCGCCGCTCGCCCTGGCGCTGGCGAAGCGGCGGACGTCGACGATGGTGCTGACGCTGGCCGCGATCGCGCTGACCGGCTCCTGGTTCGGCGCGTACGGCGTGACAGCCTGGGGCTATGCGATCTGATCCACACGAGTTGATCAAAGCCCGGTGGAGCCCGCGCGCGCTGGACCCGGCGGGCGTTGTGCCCGCCGACGCGCTGCTGCGGATGCTGGAGGCGGCCAGGTGGGCGCCCTCGTACGGCAACACCCAGCCCGCCCGGTACCTGGTCGGCCCGCGCGGGACGGCCACCTTCGACCGGATTCTGGCGCTGCTCAACCGGGGCAACCAGGCGTGGGCGGGGAACGCGGGGGCGCTGCTGGTGGCGTGCGCGCAGACCGAGAACGCCAAGGGCGCCGTGCCGTACGCCGAGTACGGGGTGGGGCTGGCCACGGAGAACCTGGTGCTGCAAGCCGTCGCCGAGGGCCTGGTGGCGCACCAGATGGCCGGGTTCGACGCGCCGGGCGTGGCCGGGGAGTTCGGGCTGCCCGCGTCGGTCGTGCCGCTTACCGCGATCGCGGTAGGCGTGCTCGGGTCACCGGACCTGCTACCGGAGGACCGTAGGGCGCGAGAGACCGCGCCCAGGACCCGCCTACCGCTGCGCGAAACCGCGTTTACCGGCGACTGGGGAACACCGTTCAGCCCAGACGGCGAATGAGCCGGTTGCCCGCCGACGACACGACCAGCCAGAACACCGCGGCCAGGCCGTAGTCGACCAGCACGCGCAGCTTGGCATCGTCGGGGGTGAACAGGTCCTTGAAGGCCAGCGCCAGCGGCTCAGCCAGCCCCCGCACGAACCCCGTAATCGGGTTGCCCGGGTTGGCGTCGCCCATCACCAGCACGACGTGCGCCACCAGCAGCGCGGCGATCAGCAGACCGGCCCACCGCACGACACCGGCCACCAACCGCACCGCCGCGCCGCGGCGGCTGGACATCCCGTCGGTGCGCGCGGCGTGCTCAGCCATGCCGGAAGTCTGGCACGCCGATCACCCCAAGGTCACGCGGTCAGCGGACAAGACGGGCCAACAGACTGGTCACGACCAGCCAGAACACGGCGGCGAGCCCGAAGTTCACCACGATGTTGAGGTTGTGGTTGGCGATGGGGAACAGGTTGGGGAAGAACAGGGCCAGCGGCTCGGCCAGCGACCGGACGAACCTGACGAGCGCGTTCGCGCCGTTGGCGCCGAGGATGACGAACAGGATGTGGACGACCTCGATCAGCGCGAACAGCGCCCCGACGCCGGTCACGATCCGCGCCGCGGCCCCTCGGTTTCCGGTGCCATGCCATCTGCTTGTGGTCATATTCGGAAAGTGCCCCTGACCTCCGGGTCCTTAACTACTCCGATCAGCCCAACGCCGATCCGCCGTCCAGCATGTGGACAACCCGGTTACGTGCGCGCGGAGAGTCTGGTTACCCTGGGCTGGTGGCGCGTGCTCTCCTGCTTCTCCGCCGCGACGGGGCCTGACCAGACCGGCTCCCCGTCGCGGAGTTCGGCGTTGCCGCCGGTCGCTGTCAGCAACCGAAAAGCAGCAGGAGTTCCCTGAACATGAGCACCGATCCCGCCTCCTATTCCGCCGCCAGCCGCCTGCGGATGCCCGCGCGGCCCATCCCCGAGGGCCAGCCCGCCTGGAACCCGCAGCGCGGCAGCTCCATGCCGTTCCACCGGTATAAGCCCTTCCATCAGCTGGTGGAGCCGATCGACCTGCCCGACCGCACCTGGCCCGCGACCCGGATCACCAAGGCCCCGCTGTGGTGCGCGGTCGACCTGCGTGACGGCAACCAGGCGCTGATCGACCCGATGTCGCCGGTCCGCAAGCGGCGCATGTTCGACCTGCTGGTGCGGATGGGCTACAAGGAGATCGAGGTCGGCTTCCCGGCGGCCAGCCAGACCGACTTCGACTTCGTCCGCGAGATCGTCACCGAGGGCGCCATCCCCGAGGACGTGCGCATCCAGGTGCTCACCCAGGCCCGGCCCGAGCTGATCGAACGCACCTTCGAGGCGCTGGAAGGCGCGCACAGCGCCATCGTGCACCTGTACAACTCGACGTCGATCCTGCAGCGGCGGGTGGTGTTCCGCCAGGACCGCGACGGCATCACGAAGATCGCCACCGACGGCGCGGAGACCGTGCTGGCCTTCGCCGAGAAGTACGGCGACACCGACTTCCGCTTCGAGTACTCCCCCGAGTCCTACACCGGCACGGAGCTGTCGTACGCGGTCGAGGTGTGCAACGCGGTGGCCCGCGTGTGGCAGCCAACCCCGGACCGCCCGATGATCGTGAACCTGCCCGCGACCGTCGAGATGGCCACCCCGAACGTCTACGCCGACTCCATCGAGTGGATGCACCGCAACCTCGACAACCGCGACTCGCTGATCCTGAGCCTGCACCCGCACAACGACCGAGGCACCGGCGTCGCCGCGGCCGAACTGGGCTACCAGGCGGGCGCCGACCGCATCGAGGGCTGTCTGTTCGGCAACGGCGAGCGCACCGGCAACGTCGACCTGGTCACCCTCGGCATGAACCTGTTCAGCCAGGGCATCGACCCGCAGATCGACTTCTCCGACATCGATGAGATCCGCCGCACAGTCGAGTACTGCAACCAGCTCCCGGTGGCCGAACGTCACCCTTGGGGCGGCGACCTGGTGTTCACCGCGTTCTCCGGCAGCCACCAGGACGCCATCAACAAGGGCTTCGACGCGCTGCGCGCCGACGCGGAAGCCGCTGGCGTGCCGGTGGACGACCACCCGTGGGAGGTCCCGTACCTGCCCATCGACCCCAAGGACGTCGGCCGCTCCTACGAGGCGGTCATCCGGGTCAACTCTCAGTCCGGCAAGGGCGGCGTCGCCTACGTCATGAAGACCGAGCACCAACTGTCCCTGCCCCGCAGGCTGCAGATCGAGTTCTCCCAGATCATCCAGGCTGTCACCGACAGCGAAGGCGGCGAAGTCAGCCCCAAGGAAATGTGGGACGTCTTCGCCACCGAGTACCTCGACCGGATCTCCCCCCTGCGCCTGCGCCGCAACCGCATCACCGACGACGGCGACGGCCGAGACGAGATCGCCGCGACAGTCGAGGTGGAAGGCGAAGACCACGAAATCACCGGCGCGGGCAACGGCCCCATCGCCGCCTTCGTCGACGCCCTGACCACAGTCGGCTACGACGTCCGCGTCCTCGACTACTCCGAACACGCCCTCACCGCAGGCGACGACGCCCGAGCAGCGGCCTACGTCGAATGCACCGTAGGCGACAAGGTCCTGTGGGGCGTGGCCGTGGACAGCTCCATCGTCACCGCCTCCCTGCGCGCAGTCGTCTCAGCGGTAAACCGCGCCCACAAGTAACCCACCCCCACAACACCGGCGAAGGCCGCTTTCGAGACCCAGCGTCTCGAAGGCGGCCTTCGCCCCCTGCCCCTGCCCTACCCCTGCCCTGCCCCCTGCCCCTCCCCCAACCAAGCCGAACCAGCGCCCGCCAGGTGCTCGACAGCGCGGAACGAGCAGCAGCGAACCCGCCCTCCTGCCAACCGCACCCGCCCCTGCCAGGTGCTCGATGGGGTGGAGTGGTTTCTTTGGGGGTGAAGGAAGATCCCTAAACTCGCCGTGGTCGTGGGGCCGAAGGCTCCCCACCCGTCTTACCCACGACGGGATCTTCCTTCGTAGGGGCCCCAAAGAAACCACTCCACCCCATCGAGCAACCCCACGAAACCCAGCCACCCCACCAAGCAAGCGACCAAGAGCCCCAAGGCCACCTACAGATACTGCCCAGTCCCGCGAATATGCGGCCCTTCCGGCGCTGCCTCAGCAGCGCCAACCCCAGGCGGCAACCCCCGACGCATCTGCTCAAGCTGCACCCGAGCGGCCATCTGCTGAGCGAACAGCGCCGTCTGAATCCCGTGGAACAGCCCTTCCAGCCACCCCACAAGCTGCGCCTGCGCGATCCGCAGTTCAGCGTCCGAAGGCGTGTTCTCGTCGGTGAACGGCAGTGACAGCCGCTCCAGCTCCTCCCGCAGTTCAGGCGCCAGGCCGTCCTCAAGCTCCGCGATGGACCGCTTGTGGATCTCCCGCAGCCGGTTGCGGCTGGCCTCGTCCAGTGGAGCGGCGCGCACTTCCTCCAGCAACTGCTTGATCATGGTGCCGATGCGCATGACCTTGGCGGGCTGCTCGACCATGTCGCCGACGGACTCGCCGCCGGGGCCGTCCGCGCTGTCGGGGATGCGGGCGGTGCCCAGTGGCGAGCCGTCCGGGCCGACCACCATCACGTGGTGTCCCTCGTCGGGCTGTTCGGCGCCGTTGGTTGAGTGAGTCATCTGCTCCATCCTGGGCCAGATCCGGATCGGGTCGAAGGGCGTCCCCGCTGGGGACGCGACCGAGGTCACCACTGCGAGGGTAGTCGCCTCGCCGCCCCACGAAACGCCGGATCAGGGGCCTCTCGTACGGTGTGGCGCATGGCGTTCGACGTCGCTCGTATCCGTGGGCTGTTTCCCGCGCTGGGTGACGGCTGGGTCCACCTCGACTCCCCGGCGGGCATGCAGGTGCCCGAGCAGGTCGCCACCGCCGTGTCCACCGCGCTGCGGGCGCCGGTGTCGGGGCCGGGCGGGGTGTTTCCGGCCTCCCAGCGTGCCGAGGCCATCGTGGACGCGGCGCGGCGCGCGGTGGCCGACCTGGTGGGGTGCGATCCGGCGGGGGTCGTGCTGGGGCCGAACAACGCGGTGCTGCTGGCCCGGCTGGCCGAGGCGCTGGGCGACGGGTGGCTGATCGGCGACGAGATCGTGCTGTCGCGGCTGGACCACCAGGCCAACACCGCGCCGTGGTTGCGGGTGGCGCAGCGGGCGGGGGCGACGGTCCGCTGGGCGGAGATCGACATCGAGACCTGCGAGCTGCCCGCCTGGCAGTACGAGAACCTGGTCTCGCACCGCACGAAGGTGGTGGCGGTGACCGCGGCGTCCGGCGCGGTCGGCACTCGGCCGGACCTGAACAAGATCGCCGATGTGGCCAAGGCGAACGGGGCGTGCGTGGTGGTCGACGCGTCGTCGTCGGCGCCGTTCGTGCCGATGGACATCCACGCGATCGGCGCGGACGTGGTCACGGTGTCGGCCAGCGCGTGGGGCGGCCCGGCGGTGGCCGCGCTGGCCTTCGCCGACCCGGCGATGCTCGACCGGCTGCCCGCCAGCTCGCTGGACCCGCGCGCGCACGGCCCAGAGCGCCTCGAACTCGGCCAGCACGCGTACCCGCTGCTGGCCGGGCTGGTGGCGTCGGTGGACTACCTGGCCATGCTGGACGACGCCCCCACCGGCACCCGCCGGGAGCGGCTGATCACCTCGCTGAGCTCGGCGAAGTCCTACCAGGCCGGGCTGCTGTCCCGGCTGATCGGCGATCTGCGCGGCCAGCGGCACGTCATGGTCATCGGCGACGCGATGCGGCGCATCCCGGCCCTGGCGTTCACCGTGACCGACATGAAGGCCCAGGACGCGGTCGTCCGGCTGGCCGAGCGGGGCATCTGCGCGTTCGCCGACGACGTGCCCAGCGGCGTGTTCGCCACCCTCGGGGTGGGCGAGGTGGGCGGCGCGGTCCGCGTCGGCCTCGCCCACTACACCAACGCGGTCGAGGTCGACCAGCTCATCGAGGCGATCGCGGCGCTCAGGACCTGACGGCCAGCACGAGCTTGCCGAACACCCCGCCCGCCTCCAGCAGCCGGTGCGCCTCGGCGGCCTCGCGCAGTGGCAGCACTTGGTGGGTGATGGGCCGCACCGCGCCCGCGGTGACCAGCGGCCACACGTGCTCAGCGACCTCGGCGGTGATCAGCGCCTTCTCGGCGGGCGGCCGGTAGCGCAGGCTGGTCGCGGTGACGCTGGCGTTCTTGCTCAGCAGCTGGCCCAGGTTCAGCTCCCCGGTGACCCCGCCCTGCATGCCGATCACCACGAGCCTGCCGCCGCGGTTGAGAGCGGCGACGTTGCGCGGCAGGTACTTCGCGCCCATGTTGTCCAGGATGACGTCGGCTTTGACCTCGTCCTCGAACCGCTGCTCCCGGTAGTTCACGGTGATGTCCGCGCCCAGGTCGGCGCACTGGCGCAGCCGCTCGGCCGACCCGGCGGTGACCGCGACCGTCGCGCCCAGCGCCTTGGCGAGCTGGATGGCGTGCGTGCCGACGCCGCCCGCGCCGCCGTGCACCAGCAGCGTCTCGCCCGCGCCCAGCCGCGCGATCTGCACCACGTTGGACCACACCGTGCACGCCACTTCGGGCAGGCCCGCCGCGGTCACCAGGTCGACACCGTCGGGCACCGGCATGAGCTGACCGGCGGGGACGACGACCTTCTCCGCGTAGCCGCCGCCCGCGAGCAGCGCGCACACCTTGTCGCCCACCTGCCAGCCGGTGACGCCGTCGCCGAGCGCGGCGACCGTCCCGGAGCACTCCAGGCCGATGACGTCGCTGGTGCCCTTCGGCGGCGGGTAGAAGCCCTTGCGCTGGAGCAGGTCGGCCCGGTTGACCGCGGTCGCGGCGACGTCGAGCAGAACCTCGCCGGGCCCCGGCTCGGGGTCGGCCACCTCCGCCCACCGCAGCGCCTCCGGCCCACCCGCTTCCTGAACGGTGATCGCGTGCATGCCCGCAACGCTATCTCCCGCGCCGCTGCGGCATTCAGTCCACGCCACCCCGCCCGTTCGCGCCCGCCTGAACCAATCCATGCGTGCCTGGGAATGAACAGCTCTTGACCAGGCGTCACGTTCGAGTGAATGGTGTGGTTTCCGGAACACGGCCCGCGTCGGGGCGGTCACCGGTTGCGGTGGTACTCATTCGTGAGCGAGGGGACCTGCATGCCCACCAATCAGACGTTACGTGTCGGCGCCGCTGTCCTAGTGGCCGCTGGCGCGCTGGCGTTCACCACGATCCCGTCCACGGCCGCGCCGACCGCGTCGACCGAGGTGCCGGACGGCCCGGCCCTGGCACGGAACCTGGTCAAGAAGGTCACCGGGGCGGGGGTGAACCGGCACCTGATCGCCTTCCAGCGCATCGCCGACCGCAACGGCGGCACCCGCGCCGCGGGCACACCCGGCCACGCCCAGTCCGCCGAGTACGTCGAGTCGAAGCTCCAAGCGGCTGGCTTCGACGTCACCCGGCACGAGTTCCCGTTCACCTACACCGAGACGCTGGCCGAGAAGCTGAGCGTGGGCGGCAAGCCGGTGCCGATCTCGATCATGACCTACAGCCTGTCCACCCCGGTCGGCGGCGTCACCGCCCCGCTCGCGGTTGTCCCGGCTGGCGCGGACACCACCCCCGGCTGCGAGGTCGCCGACTACTCCGACGCGGGCGGCAAGATCGCCCTGATCTCGCGCGGCGGCTGCACCTTCGCCGCCAAGCAGCAGGCCGCGTTCGAGGCGGGCGCGGTCGGCGCGGTCATCTACAACAACACCGAAGGCGCGCTCGCGGGCACGCTCAGCGACCCGGCCGTGGCGAAGCTGCCCACCGGCGGCATCACCAAGGCCGACGGCGAGGCCCTGGCCGCGGCGGGCGGCACCGCGACGCTGGAGTTGCGCGCGCTGAGCGAGGAACGCGTCAGCTACAACGTCATCGCCCAGACCAAGACCGGCCGCAAGGACAACGTGGTCATGGCGGGCGCGCACCTCGACAGCGTCGCCGCGGGCCCCGGCATCAACGACAACGGCTCGGGCAGCGCCGGTCTGCTGGAGACCGCGGTGCAGATGGGCGGCTCGCCGAAGGTGAGCAACGCCGTCCGGTTCGCCTGGTGGAGCGCGGAGGAACTCGGCCTGGTCGGGTCGAAGAAGTACGTGCAGGGCCTCACGTCCGAGCAGCAGCTCGACATCGCCCTCTACCTGAACTTCGACATGATCGCCTCACCCAACACGGCGTACTTCGTCTACGACGGCGACGACTCCGACGCCGTGGGCGCTGGCCCCGGCCCGTACGGCTCGGCGCAGATCGAGGCGGCGTTCGCGAACTTCCTCGGCGCCATCGGCGCGCCCACCGAGGGCTCGGACTTCACCGGCCGCTCGGACTACGGCGAGTTCATCGCCCAGGGCATCCCGTCCGGCGGCCTGTTCACCGGGGCCGAGGGCGTCAAGACCCAGGCCCAGACCGAGAAGTGGGGCGGTGTCGCCGGTGTCGCCTACGACAAGTGCTACCACGCGAAGTGCGACAACCTGGGCAACCTCGACCGGGTCGCTCTCGACCGCAACTCCGACGCCATCGCCTGGGTGACGGCCTCGTACGCGATCAGCACCGAGGACGTCAACGGCATCCCGCCGCGCGCCGCCCGCGCGGAGACCCGGGCCGCGCAGAAGAACATGATGCGCGTCCAGATGGCCCAGGACGACGCGAAGGCTTCGGCGGGCAACGCCGGGGTCGGCTGCATCCACGTCGACCGCGCCGCGGCGTGACGGACCCGGCCCCTCACCTGCGCGATCAGGTGAGGGGCCGGTTCAGCAGGGCGGTGGCGATGGCGACCTGACCGGGGTCAAGCGCCGTGGTGCCGTCCTCGACGTCCCACAGAGAGTTCTGCAGCACGCGGCCCAGCGTCCACCGGGTCGCCCGCTGCCGGTCCAGGCCGAGGATTTCGGTCATCAGGTCGAAGCGGCGCAGCACCGCGCCGGTCAGGTCGCCGGTCGCGACCATGTCCTCCCAGCGGTTGCCCAGCGCGGGCAGCAACTCGAAGCCGGGGTCGCCCGCGAGCGGCTTCGGGTCGATGGCCAGCCACGGCTCCCGCTGCCCGGCGAGGACGTTGTCGTAGTGCAGGTCCCAGTGCAGCAGCCGGTCGCCGGGCTCGTCGACCAGCTCGGCTACGGCGGACGCCCAGGTCAGCACCAGTCGCCGCTCAGCCGGGTCCGCCAGCGCCCGCACCGCCCGGGGCGTCTCGTCCAGCATGGCGGCGGCGATGTCGCCCAGGCGGCGCAGGTTTGGCGGGGCGGGCTTGGCGACCAGACGGGCCAGCAACTCGGTGAGGATGACCAGCGCGGCCAGGTCGTCGGGCTCGCTGGACAGCGGCCGGGTCGCGTCCAGCCGCTCCAGCAGCAGCGTCCCGGTGTCCGGGTCGTGGTCGAGCAGGCGCACCGCGCCGTCGCCGTCCCAGGCCGCCAGGCCCGACGCCTCGCCAGCGTTCTCGTCGTTCACCGGCTGCAACTTCAGCGCGGCCCGCGTGCCGTCCGCGCGGACCACCGGCAGCACCAGCGACACCATGCCGTGCCGGGCGGCCCCGTCGAGCCGCAGCGACCAGCGGTCCAGAAAACCCGCGGCCAACCCTGGCAGGCCCGCGATCCAGCCGGGATTGTCGCGGTGGGTCTCGATCAGCGGCGCGGGGACGGGGATGGGCACGCTCAGCCGAGGTTGCGGGTGTTGAACGTGTCGCACACCGTGGGGTCGCCGCTGTTGATGCCCGCGGTGAACCACTTCTCCCGCTGCGCCGACGTGCCGTGCGAGAACTGGCTCTCATCGACTTGGCCGCTGCCCAGGTTCTTCTGGATGAAGTCGTCCCCGATGCGGGCGGCGACGTCGAGGGCACGGTTCACGTCGTCCTGGGTGATCGACTTGATCAGCGGCTTGTTGCTGCCCGGGGCCGGGGTGGTCGTCGCGTGGTTCGCCCAGACCCCCGCGTAGCAGTCGGCCTGGAGTTCGAGGCGGACGCCGTCGGAGGTCGGGCCGGTGCCGGGGCGGACCTTGTCGGAGGTGCCCAGCAGGTTCTGGACGTGGTGGCCGTACTCGTGGGCCAGCACATAAGCCTCGGCGAACGTGCCGCCCTGCGCGCCGAAGCGGGTCTGGAGTTCCTTGAAGAAGGTGAGGTCGACGTAGACCTCCTGGTCGCCGGGGCAGTAGAACGGGCCGACGTCGGAGGTGGCGCTGCCGCAGGCGGTGTTCACCCCGCCGCTGAAGAAGTTCGTCGGCGCCTGCCGGTAGGTGGAGCCGGAGCGAGCGAACTCGTCGGCCCAGTACCCCTGGATGGAGTTGATGATCGCGACCAGGGCGCAGTCGGACTTGGTGTTGGCGTCCTTGCCGGTGCGGCACTCGGCGGCCAGGTCGGTGTTGCTGACCGCCTGCCCCTGCCCGACCGCGTCCGTGCTCAGCGGCGCCCCGGCGGGCACACCGCCGAGCTGGGAGAGCACGAAGTAGATGATCAGCCCGACAATGCCCAGCCCACCGCCGCCGAGCGCGACCCGCCCGCCGACGCCGGAGCCGCGGGTGTCCTGCACCTGGGAGGCGTCCAGGCCTACGTCGTCGTTGAACTCCACGAGCACGCTCCGCGTCCGTCGGGGGCCTCAGCGGTCCTCGGCTGCCGGTTGTCGCACCAGACATTAGTGCCGCACCGGCGATCGCGGGCGACGACCTGCGTCCGCCGGAACCCACTGGTCCTGGGTGCGGGTCACCGCAAGCACCTGGGTGGGGGGGGGGGGGGGGGGGGGGGGAAGAGGGGGGGGGGGGGGGGGGGGGGGGGCCGGCCCCTCGGGTGGTGTGGGGTATCGCTGGGGGGGGGAGAAAAAGAAACC
>NZ_JBVJIN010000030.1:0-17469 GCF_055586285.1 Actinokineospora sp. NPDC051303 | reverse complement strand
AAAAAAGAGAGGGGGTACGCAACAGCGGGTAGCGGACGCCACCTTCCGCCACCAGACCCAGCTTGTTTGGGGCGGCCGCCCACCCCCCCCCCGGGGGCCCCCCCCCCCCCCCCCCCCCCACCCAGGTGTCCCACACGTCGTAGCGGCCCGCCACCCTCGTCGGTTGGCGTGGATCCCTGCCGGGCGGATCAGAAGACGCGTCCGATGCGGGGTTCAACATCGTCGAGGTGCTGACTAGGCGCGTCCCGCGCACCCGCGCACTCGAAGACTCGTCGAGCTGCCGCTCACAGCCGCGACCGGGTCGATACTGTCGGCTCAGCCACGGGGTCGCGGCAGGCCGCGGACCACTACGGTGATTCTCTGCTTCGCCACGGCACCACCTACCCTTTCTCGGCGGGCACGGTGACCGGTCACATCAGACTGCTGTTTCACACGTTTTCACCGGAGCCAGCCGTCACTCCCATGTTGCGCCCGACCGCGGCCGTTGACAAGTCTTCTCACCGTCCCTGAATTGGTGAAGTTTCCCATCACTGTCCGAATCGGACGATCTTGTGTCCGGCTGGGACGGTCGCCGCCCTAGGGGATGACCGTCACCCGGGTCGGGGGCGGCGGCGACAGGTTCGGGTTGGCCGAGAGGTAGGCGGTGAACGCGTCGAGGTCGACCGGCCCGCCGGTCAGGTCCGTGCCCTTGGCGAGTTCGGTGAAGCCGTCGCCGCCCGCGGCGAGGAAGTTGTTCACCGACACCCGGTAAGTGGCGGCCGGGTCGAGCGGTTGACCCGCTATGGCGATGTTCGAGACCCGGTTGCCCTGGCCCGCCGACCGCGACCAGGTGTAGGTCAGGGTCGAGGAGACCTGGAGGAAGCGGGTCAGCGTCGTGCCGTTGGGCTGCGGCTGCCACTGCTGCTCCAGCACGGCCTTGATCTGCGCGCCGGGCAGCGTGACGGTCTGCATGATGTTGCCGAACGGCTGCACCGCGAACGCCTCGCCGTAGGTCACCACACCGTTGCCCTCGCCCGCTGGCGACGAGGCGTAGGTCAGGTCGGTGCGGATGCCGCCCGGGTTGGTCATGGCGATCTGCGCCTGGTTGCCCGCGGTCGCGGCGAGTTGCGCGTCGGCGATCACATCGCCCAGCGGCGACTCACCCGAAGGGGCGCCCGCCCGCACCAGGTCGGCGGAGATGGCCCCGACCTGCCGGTTCGCGATCGGCGCCGACTTGGCCGACGCCTCGTCCACCAGCGCGGCGACCGCCGGGTCGGCGGGGACGGTGCGGGTGACGATCTCGTTGTGCGCCACGGTCTCCGCGCGCAGCACGTCGCGGGACCGCTTGTCGATTTTGAGGTCGACCACGGACAGGAGCCTGCCGAAGGACGAGCCCTGGATCAGCGGGCGCGGGTTGCCCGCCGGGTCGTCCACGACGCAGTTGTACTGCTGGTGGCTGTGGCCGGTGAAGAACACGTCGATCGACGGAGACGCCGCGGTCGCGATCCGCCGGGCCGGGCCGGGGACGGTGCGGCAGTCGTCCGGCCCGCCGCCCTCGGTGTTGTCGCCCTGGTGCATGAGCACGACCTGCGTGCGCACACCGACCCGGTCGAGCAGCCGGGACGTGCGGTCCAGCGCCTCGACCTCGTCGCCGAACGTGAAGCCGGCGACGGCCTCGGGCGTCACCACGGATGGCAGGTCCTTCAGCGTCACCCCGATGACGCCCACCGGCACCCCGTCGACGGTCTTGATGGTGAACGGCAGCGCGGCGGGCGCGCCGCTGTCGAAGGCGATGTTCGCGCCCAGGTAAGGGAAGCGGGAGCCGTGGAACTTGGGCCGGAACTGGCACCCGTCGGTGGGGTGGCAGCCGCCGAACTGCATGCGCTGCAACTCCCGGTAGCCCTCGTCGAACTCGTGGTTGCCGATCGTGGTGGCCGCCACCCCGATCCGGTTGAGGAACTCCACGGTCGGCTCGTCGTGGAACAGCGCCGACGTCAGCGGCGACGCCCCGATGTTGTCCCCGGCGGACAGGACCAGCGACCTGTCGACCTCCCCCCGCAACCGCGCGACGTGCGTGGCCAGGTAGGCGGCCCCACCAGCGTCGACGGTCTTGCCGTCCGGCAGCGTCACCCGCCCAGAAGACCCGGCGGGCGGCGCCAGGTTGCCGTGGAAGTCGTTGAACGCGATCAACCGCAGGTCGGTCCCCAGGGGCCGGTCCGCCGCGTCCGCCCCCACGGCCCCCACCACCCCGGCGACGGTAAGGGCAGCCGCGGCCAGCACCGCCGAGACCCGAGTGGAAAAGCTCATCAGTCCTCCGTCCCCCAAACACCATGATCACCCGATCGGGCAGATGGAGTCGGAGTCTGCCGTCTGCCGATGCCGAAGACCAGCCCAGCGGGCCGTACACCGTAGCCTGGGACGCGTGACATCCGTGAGTGCCGAACCCCGGTGGCTGGACCCAGACGAGATGCGCGCCTGGCGCGCCTACGTCATCGCCAGCGAACTGCTGCGCCAGCAGCTCAACCGGGAACTCCAAGAGAAGCACGGTCTGGCGCTGCCGGACTACGAGGTGCTGGTGCGCCTCTCCGAGCGCGAAGGCTGGCAGATGCGCATGAGCCAGCTCGCGGGCCAGCTCGCCTCGTCCAAGAGCAGACTTTCCCACCAGATCTCCCGCCTGGAGAAAGCAGGCTTCGTCCGCCGCCTCAACTGCGCCGAAGACGCCCGAGGCGTAGTCGCCGAACTCACCCCCAAGGGCATGGACATGCTCCGCACCGCCGCCCCCGTCCACGTCCAAGGCGTCCGCGAACACCTGGTCGACCTGATGTCACCGGCGGAGCAGGAGGTGGTCGCGGCCCTCTTCGAGCGCGTCATCGAGCACCTCGACCTCACCTGAGCCAGTGACTTCGTTACGCTGATCGGGTAGGGAGGCGTGGCAGAGCGGCCGAATGCATCCGCCTTGAAAGCGGAAGACCCGCAAGGGTCCGGGGGTTCAAATCCCTCCGCCTCCGCAGCTCAGCTGGGGTGTCGATCATTCCAAGTGGATGGTCGACACCCCTTTGGGGTAGCAACGTGCCTGATCGGCCATGTATCGGCTGTTCAGCCAGTATCTAACTCATCCGACAACCGCCTCAGCGCATCCCCGCTTATTCGTCTAGGCGTGACCGACGGGTAGATCATTACGGTCACGTCGATGTTCGAGTGCCCGACATCCCGAACGATGTGCGGTGGAACGCCGAGGCGCTGGAGCAGAGTCATGCAGGAATGCCGCAAGTTACGCAGCCGCACGCCCTCCAAGCCCGCACGATCCCACAGCGGGTGCCGACTCGATCGCAAGTTCGAGGGGGCAATCAGACGCCGGTCAGTGTGGTGAAGATCATGCCGGACTCCTCCCTCACCTCTGCCTGGTCCCGCTCGTCGTCCTGCCGGTCTCAGTGATCCAACAGCGCCTCGGCGCAGGCTCGGATGAGCCGATAGACCCGCTGCGAGGTCTCCGTCTTCGGCGGGACGAGCCACAGTTCGGACCCGACCTGCTGAAGTGTCTGCTGAATGCGAAAGCTCGGTGAATGCTTGTCTGCGCAGTCTTCGCAGAACTTCATCGGTGCGCCGCACACTTCCTATCCCAGCGGCTCCAGTCGATATCCGACCAGCGAAGGCCCAAGTTCACCCTGCCCGAGTCCCATGTAGAGGGCTAGGACGTAGAGGGCTTCAGCCGACCACCCCGCGCTGCCGCGAAAAGAGTCTTCGCTTGCTCAAATGTCAACCCCGATTGACATCGTATCGCACGATTCATCAAGGCCTGAGCAAGAAGGTCGCCAACGGAGCCCGCATCCGCCTCCTGTTCGGTGACTCAGACAGCCCCGAAGTAGCCGCCCGCAGCGAAGAGGGACAACTAGGCGACCATGCCCTCGCCGCCCGCATCCGCAACGCTTTCGCGTTTTACCGTCCCCTCATCAAGGTAGGCGGCGTCGAAATGTGCTTCCATCGCATAACCCTCTATAATAGCATCTTCTGCTTCGACGACGAATTATCATCAACGCTGACGTCTAGGGATTTCAAGGTGTACACACTCCCAGCCTCCATCTTCGCCGTCTCTCCGAGGGAGACCGGTTCGAACATATCCGGAGAGTTTGAAACTGTGTGGGCTCTTTCCGGAGAGTCGAGTTTGAAGAAGACAAAGTGTTCGTCGTGACTACCTAAGCGATGATAGCGCGCCCGAGTCGAATAACATCGCTACATAGCTGGGTTCGTTCTAAATGACGATAAGTGTTTGCTTGATCCGCAGGACGGACAACCTGCTGTACTCTACGCTCGGTGGCCAACTCGAGCCAGGCGAAACGCTCACACAGGCGGCCGTGTGGGAGGTTCGGGAGGAAACTGGTAACAGGTAACAGTTACGGATTCGGTCAAAATCCGTAGCAATCCTGAGCATGCCATCGCATAATAACGACGGCGAGTTCCGACAGGGGGGGCCTCTCGGTTAGTTCCGAATCTAGCGAGGCGCTTTGGGTTTCAATCGACGAGTTTCGAAATCTTTGGATACATCAATCAGCTATGCTACGCATAGTGCGGCCTCGATTCTGATCGCCATCCTTCCTGTCCGTGACTAGTGAAGCTTGCGATTGTTGGAGAAGTTCCACAAGAAATGCATATCGGATAGTTGAACTTCTTTTCGATCCTTCAGATAGTCGTTCAAGCTTGCGACGAGACCGCCAGCGGCAACGACAATTCCAGGAACAACCAGTGGAGTGAATGCCAATAGGCCGACCGTTGTTAGAACGCCTCCTACTCCTAGAGATGCTGTCGAACGTTTGCCGAGCGTCTCTGCCGCTCGAGACGTTTTGCGGTCCAGTTCGTTGATTGCGGGTCCGATGATGTCCTCGGAAATTTCCGCAGCCATCACATTGGCGTCGCTTGTGGGTTGCGCCTTGACGCGCTCTGTGATCGCCTTCTTCAGGGCCAGCCTGAACGCATCAAAGTCGGAGGCCTCATTTTTCCGAAAAGCGATCAGTTCGGCAATGGGGGCATTTTCAATGGTAGGAAGTACTAGATTGAATGCGACCTGCTCGACGGTTGGCTTCAGTATGTCCGCCTGTACAACTTCTGCCAGTGTTGTCGATTGTCCGAGTGCTGCCTCATTTATACGCGCAGTCCGAGCGCTGGAAACAAGAAAGGCGGCATACTGACGACTGTATTGCATTGCCCATTGGTCTAGGACCTTATCTGGACCCCCCTGTTGCTCGTCCTTGTCCAGCTTCCGCACGATTAAGGTGTCGAGTCCTGGGCTAGATATTCGAGCTTCAACGTCACCGGATTTTTTCGACGTTCTCACGGCTATTTGAGCGTCTTTTCGAATGTATTGTCGAACTTCCTCTACCATGCCGACTAGACCTTCTAGTCCAACCTCGGAGGCATGTATATTCAGATGCTCTTCGCAGTAGGCTGGCTCCGTTGTGTATATGAATAGTTCATCTGCTCCGATGGAACGCAGGTGCAATGCCAAGCCTACATGGTCTTTCACAGAATTGAAGACGCCGTCGTAGTCTCCCGCGTTGAGACTAAATTGCATCCTTGATCGAGGCAAGCCGACGACGACCACTCTGTCAAAATAGAACCATGCTCGACGGATGGCCTCTTCTGCATCATTTCTCATGCAGTTTGGGCCGTTGCAAGTAAATTGCCCGCTCAGGTCAAGACCAGGGCCCGCCACTATTTGATGATAGGCGTCTGGAATGGACTTTGCTATACGTCGGGGAGCTGATATGGCGTCTATGAGTCGCTGCATGCCCTTCCGGGTTGCCAAGACGCGCGGCACGTCATTCTCGTCCTTCACGCCCTCTTCGTCTATCCAGTCATATAGCCAGTAGGACACGTTGGCTCCCATCTTCGGACCCTGCGCTGCGTTCCTACAGTCTTGCCGAGCCTGGCTCTAGGGATCAAGGCGCACCGCCCGTGGCGGCGCGCTCGGTGGGCCTGTCGCGCTGGCACCGGTGTTGTATCCATCGCGGCACGGTCCGGCCCGCCGCTTCGCTACGGCCGGACGTCCGCGCGGCGCAGCCTCGGTTGCCGCCGCGAGTCCGCGAGCCACCACGGGCAGCGCGTATGCCAGGAGTGCCGTATTGCCCGTAGGCACAGGGGCGCGCTCCGCCAGCAGCGTGTTACGTGGAGTAGGTGACGAAGAGATGCCCTCGCCGGGCAGGTAGCCTCCAAGGAGGCTACCTCACAGCTCGGCCGCCGGTTCAGGGTCGGTCTGCGGTGCCTTCCCAGCCGACGGGGAAGACACCGAGGCCCCACCCTCGTGGGATGAGGCCAGACGTGTAACGACAAGTATAGCGACGGGCACGACTCAGTCCGGACCAGCCCAACTAGGCTACCAGCCGCAACGCACCAGCGCGGGAGGATTGGGAACGGCTCGAATGATCAAAGTACAGCCTGAAAGCGGAAGACCCGCAAAGGCCTGGGGTTCAAAACCCTCCGCCTCCGCTCTCTAACCAAGTTGGTGCGAACGGGACCCGCCAAGGTGGCGGGTCCCGTGTTGATGAAGGCGCAGTTTCTGACTGGTCGGCCTTGCGGAAGCCCTCTGTCAGTTCGGTTCGCAACATATCCTGTCATTGTCTTGTCAGTCGAGGTGGTGAGGGCCGGGGCGTGGACAGGGAAGCTCTTCGCGTGATGTCCGGGCAGTCGAGGTCGGGAGCCGACTGGGATGCACAGGGTTGGGTAGGACGGGTGGGAGTCGGGGGCGGTGGCTCGGGGTCGTAGTGGTCGGTTTCGGGGCCGGGAGACGGGTGGTTGAGATCTTGGTTGCGGCTGGAGGCGGGACGACCGCAGCGGTGGTGGTCGTGGTCGTCGCAGTGGGGACGACCGTGGTGCTGTGGCCGCCGGTGTTGTGGTGGTTGCGGGGCGGCCACCGGTTGCTTGGCTGGCGCCGGTGTGAGTGCCGCGCCCACGGTGAGCAGGACCAGTGCCGCGGCCAAGCCCGCCCCGCCGTGGCGCGGTTCGGCAGGAATGCCCTCTGGCCCGCCCGACGATCAGCGCCACAGCCGCGATCGTCACGGCGGGTGGGGGAACAAAGCACCAGCATGGGATCGAACCCGCTGCCCGTGAGGCCCGCGATGGTGAGCAGCAACCAGATCACGCCGATCACTATCCATGCTGGCCAGTGGTTGCTTTCGGGCGCTGCTGTCTTGCCTGGTACATCCACCCGATCAGGATGCCGGTTACGCGCCACGTTCAAATCTTGATGTTCGAGTCACCTTCAGGTTCTGATCGGTAAGTGGTTTCCCGTATGTCGGTGATGAGCATGTGACCTGGAGCATGGGTGATGGCGAAGGGGATTCGGCTCGTCGCTAGTGCTGCTTGGGGGGTGACGCCGCAGGCCCAGAAGACGGGGATGTCGCCGTCGTGGAGTGTTACGGGGTCGCCGTAGTCGGGGGAGTTCAGGGTCACGCCCAGGGATTCGGGTGAGCCTATGTGGACGGGGGCGCCGTGGGCTGCGGGGATCTGGGCGCTCACTTGAACGGCGGTGGCCACCAGATCCGCGGGGATGGGGCGCATGGAGACGACCAGGGGGCCGGAAAGGGAACCGGCGGCGCGGCAGGGGCGAGTGGTTCGGTACATGGGAACTGTGGTGCCCGCTTCTACGTGCCGCAGGGGGATTCCGGCTGCGGACAGGGCGGCCTCGAAGGTGAAGCTGCAGCCGATGAGGAAGGTCACCAGGTCTGGGCGCCAGTGCTCTTTGACGGAGGTGGGTTCGTCGACCACGGTGCCGTTTCGCCAGACGCGGTAGCGGGGGAGGTCGGTGCGGAGGTCGGCGTCGGCGAGGTCGGTGTGCCAGGAGCCGGGGTCGGTGACTTCCAGCAGTGGGCACGGTTTCGGGTTGCGCTGGGCGAACAGGAGCATGTCGAAGGCGTGGTCCTTCGGCAGGGCGATGAGGTTCGCCTGGACGTGGCCGTTGGCCCAGCCGGAGGTGGAAGCGACTGTGCCGGAACGGAAAGCTGCGCGGGCTTCCTTCGGAGTTTGCATCAAATCCTCCACTTAGGACAATTCTCGGTCGCGGGTTTCGGGGAGGCCGAACAGGGACACGAAAGCGACCGCATAGGCGAGCGCGCCGAAGCCCATCGCGCCGCCGATTCCGTAGCGCAGGGCGACAAAGCCGATGACGGTGGGGAAGAACGCGCCCACCGCGCGGCCGAAGTTGTAGGTGAAGCCGGGGCCCGCGCCCCGCGCCCGGCTTGGGTACAGCTCGGCCAGGTAGGCGCCGAAGCCGCTGAAGATCGCCGACGAGCAGAAGCCCAGAGGGAATCCCAAGTACATCACGTAGGTGCCCAAGGACGGCGGAAGCTGGGTGTAGAGGGTCATCAGCACGGCGCTGAGGACGGCGAACAGGCGGAAAGTGTTCTTGCGCCCCAACCGGTCCGTGAAATAGCCGCCGGTGAGATAGCCGAGAAAAGCCCCGCTGATCAGGAAGAACATATACCCGCCCGTGCCGATGACGGTGAGGCCGCGTTCCTTGCTCAGAAAGGCGGGCAGCCACGTGGCGAGGGTGTAATAGCCGCCTTGGCAGCCGGTTGCCAGCAATGACGCGAAAATGGTCGTCTTGCGCAGGTCCGGGCGGAAAATGGCCCCCAGCGATCCGCGGGCCTCGGCTTTGTGTCGGGTGAACACCGGGGCGTCCTCGATACCGCGCCGCAGGTAGACGACGAGCAGGGCGGGCAGCGCCCCGGTGAAGAACAGGATTCGCCACGCCAGGTCGGGGTCGACCAGGTTGAACACGACGGTGTAGGCGATGACGGCCATGCCCCAGCCGACCGCCCACGAACTCTGGATGACCGACGCCACCCGCCCCCGATGCCGCGCGCTGGTGTACTCGGCCACCAGGATCGCCCCGGTCGCCCATTCGCCGCCGAAGCCGAGGCCCTGCAACGCCCGGAACACCAGCAGGGTCTCGTAGTTCTGCGCCAGCCCGCACAGCGCCGTGAACACCGCGTACGTCACCACGGTGATCATCAGCGTCCGCACCCGCCCCAACCGGTCGGCCAGCACGCCCGCGGCGACGCCCCCGATCGCGGAGAACACCAGTGTGGTGGTGGACAGCAGGCCGGTCTGCCCGGTGTCGAGCCCGAACGTCCCCGCGATGGCCGCCAGGCCCAGCGGCAGCACCCAGAAGTCGTAGGAGTCCAGCCCGTACCCAAGAAACGCCCCGACGAACGCCTTCCGCCCCTTCCCCGGCAACTCCCGGAACCACCCGAACCAGCCCGCGCCTGCCGCTGCCGGACGCCCAGTCGAGTCGCCCGCAGCGGGCTCGGCCTCGGCGCCCGCCCGGTCGCTGCCGCCGCCCGCCATGTCGGCCACCTGTCCCCCTGTGTCGACGCCTGCCTTGTTCCCGCCGCTGTGCCTACCCCTGCTCGCCATGCCGTGCCCCCGCTCTCGTCGCCCTGGTTAACCGTCCGTCCGCACTCCAGTTAGAAGGTTCAGCTTGAGGATTGTTGAACAATATGACAAGCAGCCAATTGGATGATTACCGTGCGGGCATCTACGGAGCAGTGGAGGCAAGCGTGGCTGCGGCGGACATCGGCGGTCGGCTCACCGAACTCGCGGCGGAGCGGCGGCGGGAGCGCGGCAGCGCGGCCGACGCGGCCGCGATGGTGCTGCGTGACCTGATCCTGGAAGGGGCGCTGCCGCCGGGGAGCCGGGTGTCCGAGGAGGCGTTCATCGGGCCGCTGGAGGTGTCCCGCAACACCCTGCGCGAGGCGTTCCGCCTGCTCACCCATGAGCGGCTGCTCGTGCACAAGCTCAACCGAGGCGTCTTCGTCCGCAGGCTCGACGCCGACGACGTCAGGGACCTGTTCCTGGTCCGCCGCATGGTCGAGTGCGCGGCGCTGCTGTCGGCGGGCGAGGCTGGGGTTCCCGCGCTGTCCAAGGCGGTCGAAGTGGCGGAGCAGGCCGCCGCCGCGGGGCGCTGGGTGGACGTCGGCACCGCGAATCTCCGCTTCCACCAGGCGATCGCCGGTCTCGCGGGCAGCAGGCGCATCGACCAGTTGATGCACCAGGTGGCCGCCGAGCTACGCCTGGGCTTCCACGAGATGGGCGACCCGAGGGCGTTCCACGAGAGTTACCTGACGCGCAACCGCGCCATCGTCGACACGCTGGCCGAGGGGGACGCGGCGCGCGCCGAGAGTCAGCTCCGGGCGTACCTCGATGACGCGGAGCGCGAGATGCTCGACATCATCGGCGGGCGGTGAGACGCGTTAGGGTCGTCCTCGTGCCGATGATGGGATGTTCGTGATGACGGCCTGGGAGGTTGTCGGGCTGGTGCTGGCTGGCGTGTTCGCCGGTGGCATCAACGCCGTGGTCGGGTCGGGGACGCTGGTCACTTTCCCGGCGCTGCTGGCCGTGGGCTACCCGCCGGTCGTGGCCAATGTGTCCAACACGCTCGGGCTGGTGCCGGGGTCGGTGACCGGCGCGATCGGGTACCGCAGGGAACTGGTCGGGCAGGGGCCGCGGCTGCTGCGGCTGGGCGCGGCGTCGCTTGTCGGCGGTGTCGTCGGCGCCGTGCTGCTGCTGGTGCTGCCGCCGGGGGCGTTCGAGACGATCGTGCCGATCCTGATCGTCCTGGCGCTGGTGCTGGTCGTCGCGCAGCCGTGGCTGGCGCGGAAACTGGCCGAACGGCAGTCCGAACGGCACGAGCACGGCGGTGTCGCGCTGCTGGCCGGTGTGTGCGTGACCGGTGTGTACGGTGGCTATTTCGGCGCCGCGCAAGGGGTTCTGCTGCTCGCGCTCATGGGAATCCTGATGGCCGAGACGTTGCAGCGGATCAACGCGGTCAAGAACGTCCTCGCCGCGATCGTCAACCTGGTCGCGGGCCTGATCTTCGTGTTCGTCGCCGACGTCGCCTGGCTCGCGGTCGGGATCATCGCGGTCGGCGCGATGGTCGGCGGCCTGCTCGGCGCGAAGGTCGGCCGCAAACTGTCCCCGGTGGTGCTGCGCGCGGTGATCGTGGTCGTCGGCCTCGCCGCGATCGTCCAGATTCTGACGCGCTAGCGCGGGAAACTCAGTGCGGCGGCAAGGAAAGCGTCGTTCTCGTCCGGTGTGCTGATCGTCACCCGGGCGCCGTCGCCGACGAACGCGCGCACGACCACCTTGTGCGCCAAGCAATGCTCGTTGAACGCCGCGGTCCGCTCGCCCAGTGGCAGCCACACGAAATTCGCCTCGGTCTCCGGAACGTCGTAGCCCGCCTCGATCAGCGCGGCGCGGACCCGGCCGCGTTCGGCGACGATTCCCGCGCAGCGCGCCAGCAACTCGGCTTCGGCGTCCAAAGAGGACAGTGCGGCCACCTGGGCGAGCGCGTTCACCCCGAACGGCACGAACACCTTGCGCACGGCCGCGGCCACCGGCGCCGCGGCCACCAGGTACCCGACGCGCAGCCCGGCGAGGCCGTACGCCTTGGAGAACGTGCGCAGCACCGCCACGTTGTCCCGCCCGCGCGCCCACCGCGCCTTGGCGACCTCGACGCCGTCGGGGACCTCGGGGTCGGCCACGAACTCGCGGTACGCCTCATCGATGACGACGACCACGTCCTCGGGCACCGCGTCGATGAGCCGCTCCAAGTCCGCCCGTCGCAAGGCCGTGCCGGTCGGATTGTTCGGCGTGCACACGAAAACCAGCCGCGTCAACGGGGTGACCGCAGCGATCATCGCGTCCACGTCGAGAGCGTGTTCAGCGGTGAGCGGCACGCGCACCTGGGTGGCGCCGACGACATGCGCCACGATCGGATAAGCCTCGAACGACCGCCAGGGGAACAAGACCTCGTCCTCGGCGGTGCAGGTCGCCTGGATGAGCTGCTGGCACAACGTCACCGAGCCGCAGCCCACGGCCACCTGGTCCGCTTCGACGCCGAGCTTGGCCGCGAGCCGCGCCACCAGTTCCACGGAACCGTTGTCCGGGTAGCGGTTGATCCGTTCCGCCGCCTCGGCGATGGCCGTCACCACACTGGGCAGCGGGCCGAGCGAGACCTCGTTGCTGGCGAGCTTGATCGCCCCGGGGATGTTCTTGCCGGGCACATAACCGGGCAGCGAGTCCAGGTCGGCGCGGATTCGCACGGTCATCGGGGCTCCTCATCGTCAAGGTGGCGCCCCAAGATGCTACAGAGCGGACACCAGTGTTCGGTTTCCGCGCCGCCACTGCGGCATTTGGCCCTCTTCCTGCGGATGGGTGAGCGGGTGATCACGTTGACTGGTATTAACCCCCGCATGGTTGGGTATGTCATGGCCCAGACACGCACAGAGGATTTCCGGCTCGACGACGGCCGTGCGCTGCGCCTCACCTATGCCGAACCGGATGGCGTCACCAGGGGCGGGCTCGTGGTCCTGCACGAGGCGCGCGGCATCACCGACGCCGTGCGCGGCATGGTCGCGGGGCTGGCCGCCGAGGGGTGGCTCGTCGTCGTCCCGCACCTGTACCGGGGCGAGTCCGGGTCGGCGGAGGTGGGCCACGACGAGGCGCGCGACAAGGTCGGCGAGCTGTCCGGCAAGTCCGTCCTGGCCGCGACGGACATCGCCTTCGCCTGGCTTTCCGGCCGCAAGGTCAATCTGGACCGGATCGGCGTCATCGGCCTTGAGTTCGGCGGTGCGGTCGCCATGGTGGTCGCCGCGCGCCGCATCATCGGCGCCGCCGTCACCATCGCGGGCGGCGGCATCCTCGAACCGCTCGCCGACGGCCTGCCCGCGCTGGTCGAGATCGCGGGCGACCTGACCGTCCCGTGGCTGGGCCTGTACCGCGAAGAGGGCGACGACATCACCGCTGAGCAGGTCGAGAAGCTGCGCGAGGCGGCGAGCACCGCGAAGATCGCCACCGACGTGGTGCGGTTCCCGTTCGAGTCCGCGGGCGCTTTCGAGGCGTGGCAGCGCGCGCTGAACTGGTTCGACGCGCACCTGCGGTGATGGCCACCTCACTCAGTGCGGTCGAGTTCGACTTGATCTGGGAGGGGCTCGGGTTCGCCGAACGGCCGTACCCGATCGACGTGCCCTCGTTCGGCGAGACGGTCGGCGAGCGCGACCGGTTGCGCGGCGAGGTCGTGGCGGGGCTGGTCGCCCGCGGCCTGCACGACGGCCGCGACCTCGACCGGCGGCTGGAAGACCATCTCGTGCTGCTGGCGCGCAACGAGTTCACCGTCGACGGCCTGCTCTCGGTCGGCCGCAACGTGCGCGTGCTCGGCGCGGGCAGAGGGGCCGATGCGGTGCTCGCCGTGCAGTCCGGCGACCGGATCAGGGTCGGCCCGGTGGGCGGCGGCGGGCTCGTCGCCGAACTCGCCGGGTTGCTGCCCGACGCGGACGCGGGCCCCGGAACGCCGGTGACGCTGCCGAAAGCGGTCTTCAACAACGCCGTGGACGCCTACGTGGAGTCCGGGCTCGGCGGGCTGGAGAGCGCGCTCGACCAGGGCGGGGTCAGCGGCCAGGACACGCGCACCATCGCGACCCTGGTGGAGAACTCCCGGCACGGCGGCGGCCAGGTGGCGGCCTACAGCCTCGACCCGCTCGGCCGCCGCACCCGCACCGATGTGGTGAACTGGTTCGACACGACCGCGGGCCGCTACCTGTGCCTGCCCACCCAGCGCGACGGCGTCGCCTGGCTCACTCTCGCCCCGGCCGACTCGGCGGGGCTCGCCCAGCGGCTGGGCGACCTGGTGGCGTCGGTCTTCTGAAGTCAGGCCACCATCTCGGTCAGGTCGGCGGCCACGGCCAACGCGGGCTCGGTCTTCGCCCGCACCTCGTCCACGCTCACCCCCGGGGCGAGTTCGCGCAGCACCAGGCCGTCGGCGGTGACGTCGATGACCGCGAGGTCGGTGATGATCCGCTGCGCCACCCGCCGCCCGGTGTAGGGCAGCGAGCACTCGTCCACGATCTTGTACGAGCCGTCCTTGGCGACGTGCTCCATCAGCACCACGACCAGCTTGGCGCCGTGGACCAGGTCCATCGCGCCGCCCATGCCCTTGACCATCTTGCCCGGGATCATCCAGTTCGCGATGTCGCCGTCCTTGGACACCTGCATCGCGCCCAGGATCGCCGCGTCGACCTTCCCGCCCCGGATCATCGCGAACGACAGCGCGGAGTCGAAGAACGACGCCCCCCGGCGCAGCGACACGGTCTCCTTGCCCGCGTTGATCAGATCCGGGTCTTCCTCACCGTCGACCGGGTAAGCGCCCACGCCGAGGATGCCGTTCTCGGACTGGAGCACTATCTCGACGTTGTCAGGCACGTAGTTGGGCACCAGCGTCGGCAACCCGATGCCCAGGTTCACATAAGAGCCATCCGACAGCTCCGCCGCGGCACGGGCGGCCATCTGCTCACGGGTCAGCGCCATGTTCTCAGCCCTCCTGCTTCGGACGGACAGTGCGACGCTCGATGCGCTTGTCCGCTGCCTGCTCGGCGGTAAGCGCGACCACCCGCTGCACGAAGATGCCCGGCAGGTGCACCTCGTCCGGCTCGATCTCGCCCGGCTCCACAAGCTCCTCGACCTCCGCGATACTCACCCGGCCCGCCATCGCGCACAACGGGTTGAAGTTCCGCGCGGTGGCGTGGAACACCAGGTTGCCGTGCCGGTCGCCCTTGCGGGCCCGCACCAGCCCGAAGTCGCACACGATCGCGCGCTCCAGCACGTAGTCCAGCCCGTCGAACTCCCGAACCTCCTTGACCGGCGAAGCCACCACGACGTTGCCCGCGTCGTCATACCGCCACGGCACCCCACCCTCGGCCACCTGCGTGCCGACCCCCGTGCGGGTGTAGAAGGCCGGAATCCCGGCCCCACCCGCCCGCAACCGCTCCGCCAACGTCCCCTGCGGCGTCAGCTCCACCTCCAGCTCCCCAGCCAGGTACTGCCGCGCGAACTCCTTGTTCTCCCCCACATACGAACTGGTCATCCGCGCGATCCGCCGCTCACGCAGCAGCAGCCCCAGCCCCCAGTCGTCCACCCCGCAGTTGTTCGACACCACATCCAGCCCACTCACCCCACTGGCAAGCAACGCCTCGATCAACACGGTCGGTATCCCACAGAGCCCGAACCCCCCAACCGCCAACCTCGCGCTGTCCGGGATGTCCGCGACCGCGTCGGCGGCGCTGGCGACGACTTTGTCCATCGGTGCCCCTCCTTCTGGGTGTGGCATGGGTAACTCTAGTGCCGCACCCCCACCTTCCGACGTAGCCGACGGCCCCACAACCGGGCGGCCGCGGATGGCGGAACCCACCAGGCCGCCCCCGCCTCTGACCTGCGGACCAGCCGTTGAGGAGGGGGCGTTTTGCTTGCCGGACCGGGGCCTGTGTAGTCTTATCTCCCGAGCGGCCTGGGGCCCCGGGAGGCTTCGCCTAGTCTGGTCTATGGCGCCGCACTGCTAATGCGGTTGGGGTTAACTGCCCCTCCCGGGTTCAAATCCCGGAGCCTCCGCTGGACACCCGGTTCGCCGGGTGACAACTAAACATGCGCCCGTAGCTCAACGGATAGAGCATCTGACTACGGATCAGAAGGTTAGGGGTTCGAATCCCTTCGGGCGCACCAAGTAAGTCCAGGTCAGGGCCTTGTTCTCGGTTATGGGGACGAGGCCTTGTTCTGTTTCCGGGCCTCGTTGTCTCACAGTGTCACACGAACACTTGTACTGCTTACTTGTAGATCCTGCCGAGGGCGTCGGTGCCGGTTTTGAGGTCCTCGTCATCCGCGTGCACGTAGGTCGAGTACGTGAACGCGGTGTCGTAGTGCCCGGCCCACTTGCTGATGATGGAGATCGGCACACCGGCCTTCTCCATCAGGCTCAGCGTGGTGTGCCGTCCCTCGTGGAGGACGATCCGCTTGACTCCGGCACGCTTCGACAGCCGCTGGAACTCGTCGGAGTACCACTCGGGGTGAACAGGCTGGCCGAGTTCGTTGACGACCACGTAGCCGCTGTCGACATAGCCTTCCCCCGCGGCCAGCTTCTCTGCCGCTTGCGCGACCTTGAGCGCCCGTAGTGCGACGGCCAACCGGGCGTCGAGCGGCAGCTTCCGGAACCCGTTCCTGGACTTGGGCGGCTCGATCAGGATCTTGCCCTCGACCAGCACTCGCGACTGCCGCACATGGACGGTGGCGTGCTTGGCGCCGTAGCACTCGGCACACCAACGTTCGCTGTGCTTCCCGCACACCGCGCTGAACGGTCCGAAGTCCACGTCCTTCCACCGCAGGCCCAGGACCTCGCCGCGCCGAAGGCCATAGAGCGAGAGCCGCCAGGCCGCATGGAGGCGATCCTTCTTGGCCTTGGCCAGAAACCTGTGCACCTCGGCCTTCGACCAGGTCTCCGGCTCACCGGGCTCATACTTGGGTGGTTTCACCAGCTTGGCCACGTTCCTGGGGATCAGGCCCTCCAGCATCGCCATCTCGAACGCGGCGGTGAGCCGTCCGAGTGTGAGCTGGATGCTGCGCGGGCCGAGGCCGGTGCCTGGTTTTCCGCCGCGTCGCCTGCCCTCGGTTGCCATCCAGGTGACCATCCGCTCGATGTCGGCCTTGGTGACCTTCTGCATCGCTGTCGACCCCAGCCGCTCGAAGGCTGGTCGGAGCGCATCCTTGTAGCTTCTCTTGCTGGAGTTCCGGAGATCCCGAGTGGCGCCTTCCAGCCAGCCGGTCAGGTACTCGGTCACAGTGACCTTCGCAGGCCGGACGTAGCTGCCCTCGTTGGTTTGGTGCCGGATCTTGTCGTACTCGGCGCGGGCCTCTCGCTTGGTGTCGAAGGTGAAGGTCTTCTGCAGCCTCCTGTTGGTCTCCGGGTCACGCCCGACATCGATGACGAAGCGGTATCTCACCGCCCCGCTCTTCAAGGTGATCTTCTTGATCGGATCACTCACTGGTGCGTCTGTCCTTCCTCTCGATCGTTCTCCGCACCTGGTGGTGCGAGTTCGGGCAAGAGCCCCATCTGGCGGGCCTTGCGCAGGTACCGGGCGACTTGCGCCCGTGAGCGCCCCATCTTCCGGGCCACGGCCATCGCGGGCGCGGGACTGCCGGAGGTGACTGCCTGGGAGTAGACCCGGGCCGCGGTCTGCGCGTCCGTCTCGGCTTTCCCGCTTGCCGCCTCGGGTTTCGGTGGCGTCCCCAAGATTGTGTCTGGCGGGAGGGTGCTCACCGGGACCTCGGCCTTCGCCACCGCTTCCCGGAGCAGTTGCTCGACCAGCACTTGGCGCAGCACCGTGGTGGTGATCTGGAACTGGGCGTTCGACCGAATGGCCAACTCGTGGACTCTTGGCCGCAGGTCGGCTCCGACGAACACCTCGATCGTCACGGTCGCGGGGGTCCAGCGTGATCGACGCGCGAAACCGCATGGGAGTGGCGGTTTTCGGGCCAGTCAAGAGATAGCCGACTGGCGCCGAGGGCTCGGCGGAAGCCCACGCTTGGTCTCAACTGGTCGGTGCGACGCTGTGGGATGATCTTGGGGATTGATCGGGGTGTCGCCTGGTGGCGTTGATGGTGCCGTTGTCTTCGGAC